>CAMWMO010000136.1 GCA_947175305.1 uncultured Lachnospiraceae bacterium | reverse complement strand
GTATTCAGAAGCAGGTAGATCTGTTGGAGAGAGGGCTGATGGAACTGGTTAAAAAATGACTCAACTTCTGTTTGCTACGGACTGTTTTCCTTATGGGAAAGGGGACAATACCTTTATTATCCCGGAACTTATGCGGCTGCGGCAGCACTATGACGTTACGATTGTTTCCCATGCAGACGGTAAACAGTTTCGAGGCGGCCTATGTACTGATCTGCCGGAAGGCGTAGAACTGATCTGTTTTAGAAGACCGGAACTGTCCACAATAGATAAGGTCAAGGCGCTTGCACTGTTTCTTTTGGACAGGCATGCAAGACAGGAGATCCGGGAAATACTGAGAGAAAAGAAAAACAGGAGAGAGCGGTTATATCAATCGTTATCTTTTTTTGCACAGGCGTTGTCCGATCAGAAGCAGCTTCGGCGGAGCGGTATTCTCATCGGGAAGGAGCCGATCATCTATTATTCCTTCTGGTACACATATTTCTGTTACAGTGCGGTGCTGGAGTGCAGGAGAGGTAGGCGCTCAAATGTCAGGATGATAACGCGCACGCATGGTGCCGATCTGTATCATGAGCGGATACCGGGGAACAGACAGCCTTTTAAACACCAGATGGAGCCGGGACTGGATGCGATCCTCTTTGCCTGCGATTACGCCAGAAGATACTATAGGGAGCGGATCGGTCATTATATAGATGAGAGCAGACTGCATGTGTGTAAGCTTGGAACGGAAGCAGTACAGGCTTCGGCAGCGTACCGGAGGCAGGAAGCATGGCATATCGTGAGCTGTTCCAATGTCATTCCCTTAAAAAGGATATCACTTATCATTGACGGACTGGCTTTGCTGGAGGGTGATAAGGTTCAATGGACGCACATAGGAGATGGCGCTGAGCTGCAGCATATGAAAGATTATGCCAGAGAAAAACTGGACGCGAAAGACAATATAAGTTATTCTTTTCAGGGATATATGGAGAATGATAAGATTCTCCGATACTACACGGAACATCCGGCGGATTGCTTTATCACAACTTCTTCTACGGAGGGTGGCTGTCCGGTATCCATACAGGAGGCAATGAAATTTGGGACGCCCGTGATCGGGACCGATGTGGGCGGGATCACGGAGATGATACAGGGGAATGGAATCCTGCTGCCTGCCAACCCGGATGGGCAGGCCGTTGCGGCGGCAATCCGGCAGATCATGACATCGGATCAGGAGACGTTAAGCGCCATGCGCAGAGCAAGTGTCACACTGTGGAAGCGCGAGTTTGATATCGACGTAAATATAGCGAAAGTATGTGCAATACTCGATGGGACAGCGAGAACCGGTCGGTAGCAGTACAGATGCGGAGGCATATATCTCAGCATAGAACGCTTCGGAATAGAGGGAAATATGAACGAACTGAGAAAAGTAAAAGATATCATCAATAAGTTTCGGTTTATCCTGACAACACAGCAGAAAGTATATTTCTGTATCGTGCTTATCATGAGCCTGTTTGCTGCCGTACTGGAGATGGTAGGTGTTGCGGCGATCGTACCGATTTTAAATATGATGCTGGACATGGAAGCTGCGCGTGAGAAATGGTATGTGCGTCCATTTATTGAACTGTTGCATCTTGATACGGATCAAAAAGTGATCTGGTTTATGTGCAGCTTGGTCATTGCAATCTATGTTTTAAAGAATGTATACAATATATTTTACAACTGGGTATATCTTAAGTATGCCAATAAAGTTCAAAGAGAACTGTCCGTCCGTGTGCTGAGCGCTTATATGAAACAGGGATATATTTTCTTTGTAGAGAATAATACGGCGGAGCTTTTGCAGGGTGTAGGCGGGGATGTTACAGCTGTATATAATGTGATTAAAACCATTTACACTTTATTCACAAAAGTATTGACGATAGCATGTATCAGTGTATACATATTTGTGCGGTCGAGTGACATGGCAGCAGTGCTGTGCGGATTGGCTGCAATGTGTCTTGTGCTTTTGCAGCTTGTCTACAGAAAGCCGATGAGCGAGAATGGGAAAAAAAATCGGCAATTGTCGAGGGATGTTTCTAAAATATCAATCGAAGCGATTCAGGGAAATAAAGAAATCATTGTGATGCATAAGCAGGATTTCTTTACAAAATACTATGAACGCATAGTGGCAAAACGTAATAGAGTGACGGTTAAGGTAGAATTGGGAGGTATTTCTCCGGCATATGTCATAGAGATGATCTGTATTACGGGTCTGATGGCGGCAGTTGCGGTACAGATGGGACAGACAGATGATGTAAACGGGTTGATCACACGGCTTTCCACCATTGCGGTTGGAGCGTTTCGCATTCTTCCGGCATTGGGAGGTATTGCCAGCGGTATAAATACGATTACCATATATACAACACAATTAGACAGAATCTATCAGACACTAAAGACGGTCAAGCAGTTGGAGGCAAAAGAGACAAAGAAGAAAGAAAGTGCGAAAGCGCATAAGAAGCAATCGATGGGATTTGAAAAGGAACTGAATGTGCAAAATGTGACATTCGGATATCCGAATGGAGAGGGATTGGTTCTTGAGCAAGTAAATCTGACAGTAAAGAAAGGCCAGTCGATTGCCTTGATTGGGCCATCCGGGGCAGGTAAGACGACATTGGCTGATATCATACTTGGGCTTCTGAAACCGTCTGCAGGCAAGGTAATGATGGATGGAATAGATATAGAAGAACTGGAAGAAGAATGGAGCGGGATTGTAGGATATGTTCCGCAGACGATGTATCTGATCGATGATACGATCAAATACAACATTGCCTTCGGTGAATTGGAGCAGGATATTGATGAAGACAGAGTGTGGGAGGCGTTGCGAATTGCGCAGTTGGATACGTATATTAAAGGATTGGAAAAGGGTATTGATACGAAGGTAGGAGAGTTGGGCGTTCGGTTTTCAGGAGGTCAGAGACAGCGTCTGGCAATCGCCCGAGCGCTGTACCGCAATCCTGATATCCTTGTATTGGATGAGGCAACGGCGGCATTGGATAATGAGACGGAATCTGAAGTGATGAAGGCAATCGAGGCGCTGCAGGGATATAAGACGCTGATCATCGTAGCGCATCGACTGACAACCGTCAAGAAGTGCGATATGATCTATGAGGTGAAAGATGGTGCTGTTGTCAGGAAGAACAAAGAGGATATGGTATGGGGGTAAGCTTATGATATATCGGATCTGAGGAATTGGAACCGCTCTATTTCAGAAAGAAAAGAATGCAAAAAGTTCTGTGTAGTAGAAGGGAGAATCATAGGATGGCGGAAACATTAAAGAAGATAAAAGATTTTGTAAGAAAGAGTAATTTACTGGTTAGTAGAACTGAGGAGTATCAAAATAAATATGATGAAATTCTTAAGACAGGAAAAGAATTATTGTGGAGAGATATTTTTGTGGATACCGTGAAAGGATATACATGGTATCACGAAAAATCGCTTTCTTTGGGAAGATGGGCTATAGGATATAATTATGCATACATACTTGTGCGAGTGCTTCATGAGTTACGGCCAAACAGTATTTTGGAATGTGGACTCGGACAGAGTTCTAAAATAATTGCGGACTATGTGGATTCAAATAATAGAGCAGAGTATGATATTGTGGAACAGGATAGGGAGTGGCTTGATTTTTTTAAGCGAAATTGTCAGTTAAACGACCGGACAAAGGTCCACATTAGGAATATTATAGAGGCGGAATTTTCTAGAGGGGAGGGTGCAAAAACCAATATATATGAGGACTTTGCGAGTGTCGTAGAAGGGAAAAAGTATGCGCTTATTTCTATTGACGGACCGTGGGGAAGTGACATATACTCCAGAGTCGATGTTATAGAACATATACCATCTATTCTGCAAGAGGATTTTGTTATTCTGGTGGATGATTTTGAGAGAGCCGGAGAGAAGAATATGGTTAGGCTGCTCAAAGATAAGCTGGATGAGAATGGAATCCATTATGCCGAGGCGAAATATTCCGGATTGAAAGACATGTGTGTGATTGCTTCTGAAAAGTGGCGGTTTCTTACAACATTGTGAGTCAATGATTAAACGCTGTTGCTGCTGGACACAATTGCCCGGCAGCAACAAAATTGTAAACTGTATTTTGCTATTTGTCAGAAGGCATATTAGTAATGCGTGCCCACCATTTCTTGATCAGCGATCGCTTTTCTGCCATGGAATGTTTGGGGCTGCATAGCTGACCGATTCCGATGCAATATCCCTGAAATCTTCGGCACAGTCCCATCATCAGCAAAGGAGTTTTCAGCCTCAGATAGAAAACCAACAGCCATATCTTCTCAGTCAATTTTAAACTGTTTTTATTTAACAGCATGTGGGCTACTTTGGCATGATATTTTATTGTGAAAGCATTCCACATTTCATAGTCGATATCATCTGGCAGTTTTTTTAGTTCATATAATGTAATAACGCTTTTTCGGCGTGATTTGTAGGAATTGATACGTTTCCCGCCATATGCCTGATAATTTAATTCACATACAATAACAATGCGTAGCGCATTTAATTCCGTCGAAACACTATGCCATATAGATCTTGGAAGAACGCGATAGACAAAGCAGGGGGCGGGATCATAGAAAAACAAACCTTTATGAGCGAGCCAGGTAGTGATCTGCCAGTCGGCAAACTCTTCATAATAAATATTTCTTGGAACGTTTTCCAATGCTTTTTTGCGAATAACGGCTGTTGACAGGTGAATATATATCAGATCATTTTGCCATTGGTACTTTCCCTTGGGATAGGGGACACTTGTGTGTAATTCCAACTTCCCGTCGATCAGTCTGTACATATTACCATAGTAGGCGGCGCAATCTTTATTTTTGTCCTTGTCCAGGAATGCTATCTTATGCCGAAAATGATTTGTATCATAGAAATAGTCGTCTCCGTCCAAAATAGAGACATATTCGCCCTGGGCCTCATCGAGAAGCCGGAAGATCAGCCTGCTGTGTCGCCAATTTGGAAATTCCTTAATACTACTGTCCCGGTCTTGCACAAATATTCTGATCTGTGGCATTTCGCCGTATTTTTCTTTTAGTAATTCCAGAGAACCATCATTTGATCCGTCGTCTCCGATCAAGATTTCATACTCAAAATCCATGTTCTGATTTAAGATTGATTCTATGGCTTCTTCTATCCACTCAATTTGGTTATAGTTTGTGACCAGACAGGATAATTTGATTCTTGCATTTGTGGGGGTCATAATTTGATTATCCCTTCCTTTATTGATAAAACTAATAATACTATAGTATCGTATAAAGGTCAACTTATCTATCATTTGAGTTTCCCCATAAGGGAGTGCCTTTTTCAAAATAGGAAACACTGTTTCCATTTATCTGTCATCTGTGGTATACTTAATACGGCATTCGTGTATGTTAAGGAGGACAAAAAGAGGATGCAGAAATTATTGGAATATCTGTTTATCGGAGAAAATTATAAGATAAATGCGCAGAAAAGGATGCTATTATTCTGGGGGGGGGGTATTCTATTATGCGCGAACGGTTATGGGTTTTTTAATTATATGCCCAACCATGATGCCATAACCCTGGCTCTTATACAAATCTGCCGCTGCCGACGAATAGAGAGGTGTAGATATGGGTGGTCGCCGTAGCTT
>CAMWMO010000135.1 GCA_947175305.1 uncultured Lachnospiraceae bacterium | reverse complement strand
TTTGATCGTGGTTACAAACAATATATTTGAGGACGGTATTGTCTACGAGGAAGCACCCATGGAATATATCCGCGCGATGGGGGAGCTGAACCGGAGGCTGGCTGATCTGGCAGATCAGGTGGTGGAGGTGGTGGCGGGGATTCCTGTTGTCATCAAGTGAGATTCGGAGCAGTTAGAAAGAGTCAGCCGGAGGGAGTTCCTATGCGGATCATAAAATCATTTTTCATAGCGGTTTCCATGTATTCTAAAATTCCGGTTCCGCAGTTTGCGTGGGAAGAAGAGGATATGCAGTATGTTTTTTGCTTCTTTCCGTGTATCGGAGCGCTGATCGGCGTGTGCGTTTATGGGTGGAATATACTGTGCGAGAACCATGACATTGGCGCGCTGTGCCGTGTTGTGGTGGTGGCGGCGATTCCGCTTTTTATCACAGGCGGACTGCATGTGGATGGATTCATGGATACCATGGACGCTATACATTCCTATCAGACCAAAGAAAGAAAGTTGGAGATTCTGCAGGATTCCCATATCGGCGCTTTTGCCGTCATTATGCTGGCGGCATATGGAATGGTTTTTCTGGGCGCTTTTTCAGAGATCTTGGAGGATGCGGCGCTGAAAGTTGTATGCTGTGGTTTTGTTCTGTCGCGCTGCCTCTGTGGCATCAGTGCACTTTCCTTTCCGTTGGCAAAGAAGGAAGGGACGCTTTCTCTTTTTGCGGAACGCTCTCATAAACAAATAGTGAAAGCTTCTTTATATCTGCAAAGTGCCGCCTGTATCGGCGGCATGCTGTACTGGTCGTTATCCACAGGGCTGCTCGTGGCGGGGGCGGCGCTTCTTTCGTTGCTCTATTATTTTTACCGCAGCAGAAAAGAGTTTGGCGGCGTTACCGGAGATACAGCCGGGTATTTTATTCTTCTCTGTGAGGGATGGATGGCTGTGGCGGCGGTACTGGCGCAGTACCTGATCATATGAAGGATGGTTGATCGGAGCAAATGTTTCTGATGGGGAGATAAGGAAAGATGAGATTAGTGATAGGAGGATATGCACAGGGGAAATTGGAGTATGTGCTTGAGAAATATTATCTGCAAAAGAGCGCGGTGTGGGATGCGGTTCTGCCGGATAAAAAAAGGGAGCCGAATGATTTGGTTTTGCAGGATAAGCCAGTGATTATCGATCATTTCCATCTGTGGGTGAAAGAGCGGATTTTGGCGGGTGGATGTCCGGAGGAGGAAATGATGGCATTTTTGGATGTCTGCAGGGACTGTATCATCATCTGTGATGAGGTCGGGAACGGGATTGTTCCGATGGAGCCTTTTGAAAGAGAATACAGGGAGCGTGTAGGAAGGCTCCTGATACGGCTTGCGGAGCAGGCGGAGGAGGTAGAACGGGTCATATGCGGCATCGGACAGAAGATCAAGTGACACTCCTGCTGCTTAGACATGGAGAGACGCAGGCAAACAGAGAGCATCGATATCTGGGGAGAACAGATGAGCCGCTTTGTACAAGCGGAATCGAGAAATTATTATTGTATAAAGAACAAAACAGGTATCCGACCGTTCAATATCTGTTTGTCAGTCCCATGAAAAGATGTCAGGAAACCGCGGAGATTCTTTATCAGGGATTACATCCAGCAGTCATTCCGGAATGGAGAGAAATGGATTTCGGACGGTTTGAGTATAAGAACTATGAGGATTTAAAGAATGACATAGAATATCAGGCGTGGATCGACAGCGGCGGAGAGCTGGCTTTTCCGGAGGGCGAAAGCAGGAAAGATTTTATCTTCCGATGTGAGCAGGGTTTAATGCGTATGTGTGAAACGCTGCGCCAGATCACAGCAGAGACGACGGAGAAGGCTGCTTCGGTAGGGGTAATTGTCCATGGAGGAACGATTATGGCTTTGTTGAGTTCCTATGGCGGGAAGTCCTATTTTGACTGTCAGAGAGCAACCGGCGGAGGCTATCTGTGCAGAATGAAAGGATGGAAAAAGGATGTCTCTTCGGGAGATGAGCCTGTGAAAATAGAGGTCTTGGCAGAAATATGAGGTATCATATCGTTGCTTTTTTTCTGGGATTCTTATTGGATCTGGTTCTGGGAGATCCGCACTTTTTTCCCCATCCGATCCGACTGATCGGGAGGCTGATAACAGGACTGGAAAAAATCCTCCGTAGAAAAAAGAAAAAAACAGAAAAGAATATGTCAATAAATCATGATACCAGAGAATTTTGGCAGGGGGTAGCGTTGGTGATCATTGTATTACTCAGCGTTGCGGTTGTCGTCTCCACTCTTCTACTGGCAGTATATCAACTGCATCCCTATGTGGGAATGGCGGTGGAGTGTCTTATGACCTATCAGATTCTTGCAGTGAAATGTCTGAAGGACGAGAGCATGAAAGTGTACCGGTGTTTGAGTGAGGGGAATCTGGAACAGGCCAGAAATGCGGTCTCCATGATCGTGGGAAGGGACACGGCGTGCCTGGAGGAGGAAGGAGTGGCTAAGGCGGCGATAGAGACGGTGGCGGAAAATACTTCCGACGGAGTGGTCGCGCCTATGCTATATTTGATGATTGGCGGACCGGTGCTTGGTTTTGTCTATAAGGCAGTGAATACCATGGATTCCATGGTTGGATATAAAAATGAGGAATATCTGTATTTCGGCAGAGCAGCGGCAAAATTGGATGATATGGTGAATTATATTCCTGCCAGAATCAGCGCCTGTTTGATGCTTGCCGCATGTTCCCTGGCTGGCAGTGATTTTTCTGTGAAAAGGGCATGGAAGATATATCAAAGAGACCGCAGGAAGCATGCGAGTCCCAATTCCGCACAGACAGAATCAATATGTGCCGGTGCGCTTGGGATCCGGCTTGCGGGGGATGCCAGTTACTTTGGAGAATTGGTTAGGAAGCCGTATATCGGGGATGCATTGCGAGAGGCGTCGTATGAAGATATTAAACGGGTAAATCGCCTGTTGTATGGCACGGCTTGGCTGTGTGAAATAATCTGCCTGTTGTTTCTGGTGTTTTGCATGGTGATTTTAGCCGGATTTATGGTTTGAGGTGCGATTTGTGCAGGAAGGTGACAGAAAAAGGAGTTCACAAGATGACTATTCATGGCGGCGATATTTACAGGAATCGTGTAAAGCTTGATTTTTCCATCAATGTCAATCCGCTGGGTGTGCCGGATTCGGTGAAGGACGCGCTGTACCGAGCGGTGGACAGGTGTGATGTCTATCCGGACGGGGAGGTAGAAAAGTTAAAAAATGCTGTCGGTGGATTTCTGGCGGTGTCGAAAGAATATTTACTGTTCGGAAATGGAGCGTCGGAGCTTTTTATGGCGGCGGTTCATGGAATCAAACCGAAGAAAACCGTGATACCGGTGCCGTCTTTTTACGGTTATGAATACGCGGCAAAAGCGGCGGAAAGTGAAATCCTGTTTTATGAAACGAAAGAGGAAAACAGCTTTTGTGTGACGGAGGAACTTATTTCTGTTTTGACGGAAGATGTGGATCTTCTTTTTCTGGCCAATCCGAATAATCCTGACGGCAGCCTTAGGGATAGGGAGTCTGTAAAAGTTCTTTTGCGGCACTGTAAAGAAAAAGGGATTTATATGGTGTTGGATGAAAGCTTTATTGCATTTTGTGGGGATGGATTTTCCATGCTTTTCGAAATAGAAGAGTTTGATAATCTGCTCCTTGTCGGATCGTTTACCAAGATTTTTTCGATTCCCGGTGTCCGCTTAGGATATCTGGTGTGTAAGAATCAGCGACTTCTTGCGGAAATCGCCGGACAGCTTCCGGAGTGGAATCTTTCCTGTTTTGCGCAGGAAGCAGGCTGTATCTGCGCAGAACAGACAGAATTTATCCGTCAAACCGAGCAGTATATTACGAAGGAGAGACAGTTTTTAGAAGAAGGCCTCCGAGAGAAGGGATTTGTGGTTTTCCCATCCAAAGCGAATTTTATTTTGCTCTATAGTGAGGAGCCTTTATATGAGAGGTTACTAAAAAAGGGAATCCTGATCAGGGATTGCAGCAATTTCAGGGGATTGCATCAGGGATTTTATCGGATCGCGGTGAGAAGCAGAAAAGAGAATAAGATCTTATTAAGAGCAATGGGGATCGATCGGCCGGATCCGGGAGGTGTCAGATGAAAGAGATAGAGTATGTACTGCCGGAAGAGATTGAAAAACGGAGTTTCGAGATTATCAGCGAAGAACTGTCAAGTAGAGGAATTCGTCTTCCGGCGGAGGAAGAGGCCATCACAAAACGGGTCATACATACCAGCGCAGATTTTGACTATGCGGAAACGCTCTGTTTTTCAGAGGGAGCAGTTTCGATCATAAAAAAACTGATCAGAAACGGGGCTGATATCGTGACAGATACCAATATGGCCATGGCGGGAATCAATAAAAAGGTACTTGCCGGATTTGGCGGAGAAGCACATTGTTTTATGGCACAGGAGGAAACAGCACGACTGGCGAGGCAGAGGAATATGACGCGGGCGGCTGTCAGCATGGAGATGGCGGCCGCAATCGAGAAGCCGGTGATCTTTGCCATCGGTAATGCACCCACGGCACTGATCAAGCTATATGAAATGGCAGAGAAAGGGGACTGGAAACCCGCTTTTATCATTGGGGTTCCGGTGGGATTTGTGAATGTGGAGGCGGCAAAAGAGTTGATCCTGACCACAGAGATTCCCTACATCATCAACAGGGGAAGAAAAGGCGGGAGTACGATCGCGGCGGCGATCTGCAATGCGGTTTTATATTCATGTGATAAGAACTTTTAAACTGCCAGAGAAAGGCAGGCTCATGTATGGAGGATAGAGGGGAATGCGATACGGTTTTACCACCGGGAGTTGCGCGGCGGCGGCAGCAAAGGCTGCGGCCTATATGTTACTGACCGGGATGGTCAAAGAGAAAATCACTATTGAGACGCCGAAGGGCATCCTGTATCACGCAAAAATTCTGGATATCAGCCGGGGCGAAAACGAGGTGAGCTGTGCGGTAGAAAAAGACGGTGGGGATGATCCGGACATTACGACGGGCGTATGGATCTATGCCAAGGTTTCTTATGATAAGGAAACGAATCCCAAATTGCGGATAGAAGGCGGAGCAGGTGTGGGAAGAGTGACCAGAAGGGGGCTTGATCAGCCGGTAGGAAATGCGGCGATCAATCGTGTTCCGAGAGAGATGATAGAGCGGGAGGTCAAAGAAGTCTGTCGGATCGTGGATTATACAGGCGGCTTGAAAATCGAGATTTCGGTGCCGGAGGGAGAACAATTGGCGACACATACTTTTAATCCGAGACTTGGCATCGTGGGCGGGATTTCCATATTAGGGACGAGCGGCATCGTGGAGCCTATGAGCAGTCAGGCGCTGTTGGATACGATCAGGATAGAGCTGCGCCAGAGAAGAGAGGAAGGCTTTGATTATGTGGCTGTTTCACCGGGCAATTATGGTCTGGATTTTATGAGAAAAAACTATGGCTATGATTTGGACAGGAGTGTGAAGTGCAGTAATTTTATCGGGACGACGATTGACATGGCTGTGGAAGCTGGATTTCAAAAGATGCTCCTGACAGGACACATCGGCAAATTGATCAAAGTGGCCGGCGGTATTATGAACACACACTCTAAGGAAGC
>CAMWMO010000134.1 GCA_947175305.1 uncultured Lachnospiraceae bacterium | reverse complement strand
GACACACCTTATCATTATCAATCAGAACAAATGCTCCCACGCCGCTTCGCACAAGGGCTTCACAGACATATCCTCCCACGCCTCCGATTCCGAACACTGCAACTCTCGCATCGGACAGCCTATCCATCGCCTCTTTTCCAAGCAATAATTCCGTTCTTGAAAACTGTGTCAACATCTTTCCTCCGTCATACTGCCCACTGCCATGGGAGCAATAAAACCGCCGCCTGTAAGCCTGTGTTCATTGTACAGGGCAATCCTCCCTTGACAACCTCCTCATCCACCTTCTTCACCAGAGTATCCATTTCTTCCTGGTTCAAAGGTTTATCCGACTCATAAGTAGCGATATTGGCTTTCAACTGCTCCATATTGGACATACCGGACAGCACCATCGTCACGCCGGAATACTCTGCAGGAAACGAAATGCCCAACCAGGAATTGTTTCCTCCGGGCGCATGGACTGAAATACTACAGCCAATTCCTCTGCATCTACATTATCAATTTTTCCAATAGGTGTCAAACTCCATGAATTGTATCATAGCAGACGATATTCCTTACATCACCCACAATCTAAACGCCCCTTATTTTACTGAAAGAAAGCAACGATTTCCTTCATCCTATTTTCCTGCTTTACATGAAATGGACAACGAGTTTCGCAGTGTCCGCACTGCGCACAAGCATCCGCCTTAATCTCCAGATTGCGGTAATGCTCTGCCGCCATAGAATCTCCATTTCTGGCAAGGTCATAATATTTATTGATAATGCCAATATCAAGTCCCATGGGGCATGGCTTGCAATGATTGCAGTAAACACATTTTCCAACAGCCTCCGCAGGACTAAAGGAACCAATCACAGAATAATCTTTTTCCGCTTCTTCGGCACCAAAAAATCCCAACAAATGCTCCACCTGTGCCACACTGGACATTCCTGGCAGCACTGTCAATACACCAGATCTGTCCAGCGCATATTGAATGCACTGATACTGTGTCAGCGCCTTTCCAAAGGGAGAGATCGCCGCATTCAGCAACTGGCCGCCGGAAAAAGGCTTCATGACAGAGATGCCGATTCCTTCTGTTTCACAGCGGCTGTAAATAGCAGACCTCTCATCCACAGAACCCTTGGCATATTCCCCCTTTTGATAGTCATAACCCGGATTCAACGAAAACATCAGCATATCCACAGACACTTCATCCAATACCCTCTGGATTGTAGCCGGGGTATGTGAGGACAGACCAATGTGTTTTACAACTCCCTGCTCCTTCATCCTCATCAAATATGAGAGCGCACCATTTTTCTGGTATTCCTGCCAGTCAGACAATTCGTCAATACAGTGGATAAAACCATAGTCAATATAATCTGTTTTCAGCTGTGCAAGCTGCCACTCAATGCTACGCCGGATTGTTTCTCCATCTGTACTCCATCCATATGTTCCCGAAGCATAATTTGCACCAAAGTGAATCTGATAAAACACATTCTTTCTCACTGCGCCAAGCGCAGTCCCAAAATAGGGGAAAGTCCTGCTCTCCGCTGTAGCAAGGTCATAATAATTGATGCCGCCTTCATAGGCTCTTTGTATTGTTGTAACAGCATCCTTTTCACTTGCTTCCGCTATGTAAGAAGTTCCAAACCCCAAAACACTGATCTTGTCACCGGTTCTCCTGTTAATCCTGTATTCCATCTTTTTGGCCTCCATTTTATAATGTATTATCAATGATCAAAATGTGCGGAAACTTCTTTCAGATTTTGTATAATAGGCAAATGCTGTGGACATACCCTCTCACACTGGCCACATCCAATACAGTCATTCGCTCTGCCAAACTTCTCTGCCAAAATATCGTAATTCGTGAAGTTGACTGTCCAGCCCTTCTCCTCAAGATGCTCCCTCATATCCTCATTGTACAATGAGAAATACTGTGGAATGGCAATCTTCTTTGGACACCCCTCAGTACAGTAAGAACAACCGGTACAAGGTATGGCAATCTGCCCATTAATGATATCTGCTGCCTTGTAGCACAGTGATATTTCCTCATCTGTAAGAGGCCTGAAATTTTCCATATAACTGATATTGTCCTCCATCTGCCCGATGTTTGACATTCCGGAGAGTACCACCATTACATGATCAAGGGATGCTGCAAAACGGATTGCCCAGCTCGGTACAGACATATCTGCATCATGATCCTTAAACAGTTTCTCAGCCGCCTCGGGAACACGCGCCAATGTGCCGCCTTTGACAGGTTCCATAACGATGACAGGTTTGCCGTGTTTTACAGCAACCTCATAGCATGCGCGTGACTGCACCCATTCGCTCTCCCAATCCAGATAGTTGATCTGCAGCTGGACAAATTCCATCTCAGGATGTTTCGTAAGTATCTCGTCAAGCAGTTTTGCGGAATCGTGGTAAGAAAATCCGGCATGTTTCACAAGTCCCTGTGCTTTCTTTTCCAAAAGCCAGTTAAAACAATCGAATTTTTCGTATTTCGGCAGCATGGAACTCTCGATGCCGTGCAGCAAATAATAATCAAAATATCCGGCGCCAGTTTTCTCAAGCTGCGATTGAAAGATTTTATCCCGTTCTTCCAGCGAGTTGAAAAATCCGGCGTGAAGCTTTGTTGCAAGCGTAAAGCTGTCCCTTGGATACCGGTCAACCAAGGCAGTCTTTGCTACACCTTCGCTGGCAAAGGCATTATACATCAAGGCAGTGTCAAAATAGGTAAATCCTTTTTCCATAAACAAATCCACCATCTTTTTAACCTGCTCAATGTCTACATCGGCAGCATTTGTTTTGTCCAGTACCGGCATACGCATTAAACCAAAACCAAGTTTTTTCATGTTGTTGTCCCTCCATTAATATTATTGTTTATTCCAATGTCTTTGTGATCCAAAAATACACATCTACGCCCCATGTATCGTCAAGGTTTGACTTGTAGGCTTCCTGCACAGTCTCTGTCAGGCCCTCCACATCTGTATAATACCCAACGGGCGTTGCCGTAATATTTACCCCTTCCATATCCTTGAAATAGAAACGAAGCTGTCCACCGCTGAATAGATAAAGCTCACCGACTTTTACATCTGCTATTTCCTGCTCATCATCCCTTGTATAGTTTCCCCGGACATTCTGTGCTACAAATCCCTCCTCTTCATCATAGGTATAAGCAGGGAATAACAATGCGCTGCCGGAAAGATAATCCAGCATAGTCAGGGCTGCATCGTTGTTATACATGTTGACGCCCCACTCTTTCGCCCCATCACGACCAATGCGTACTGATATTGCGTTCTCCAGAACTTCATCACTATCGTCTGCGTTTCCGGCATCTGATTCTTCAGAAGGATTGCTGTCCGAATTCGTATCTTCAGAAGACTGTCCCGGATTTACCACCTCTGCCGGAGGCTCTCCCGGATCTTCTGCCCTGCCGCCGCAGCCGGAAAGCAGTGCTATGTTACACACCAATAATAAAGCCCAAACCCACATTGTCATTTTTTTCATTTTCTAAAAGTCTCCTTTCCTTAAACACCATCTTCATTGATCAGATTTATTATGCTTACCTGCTTTAATTTCGCAGAAAAAGCCCATGCAAAAAAGAAAAACAGTGCCGGCAGAATAAGAAGCGGGAGGATATTCCCAAGAATGCTGAATCCGGAACGGAACTGTCCTATCCCAAAATTCTTAAGAATCATGCCTACTACCCCATCCGCCACAATAGCAGAGACCAAAAGCCCGCATACCGTCCCTGCAGCAGAAACGATCAGAAAACGGAATGCAAAGGAGCGCCTAAGCTTCTTTGTCGAAAACCCCATACTCTTATAGACAGCCATCGTACCCGCCTCATAAGTCAGAAGCTTCCCTGTGGAAAGGGCGACGGCAATCAAAATAAAAAACGCGGCCACCAGATAGATTGCACCAATCAGTCCATGCATCATGGCAACAATACCATCTAAGCCTGACCAGCTATTGGTATGTACGTCAATCCCACGGTAATTCTTCCGGAGATAGTTCATTGCGTAATCCCGTACAGCGCCATCCTCCAAAACATAATGGTAACACCAGATAAATCCGGTAATATCACCGATTTTGGAATACCCTTCCATGCTCATTCCGATATTGCTTCCCATGCCGTTGGCACATTGATAAATGCCGGAGATGCCGTACTTCTCCGCTCGTCCGTTTGCCGCCACGCGGACCGTATCCCCAATGCCAAGTTCCAGCTCATTTGCGACAGTCTCCGTGATCAGGATGCTCTCTCCATCCGGCAGCTCTCCTTCCATCAAGTGAAACCATTCGGTATCATTCAGCACATTGGCCTCATATTCCTGCCCGTTTACGGTAACACTCTGCATTGCAAGCTCATAGGTTTCCCGGATTGGGGAATACCAGTTTACCACCCGTTCAATCTCATCCATAGGGACATCCCTGTTAAAGGGCTGCACTCCCAGGTCATGATCCGCCACGCTGAAAGCATTCATGAGCCCCTCACCATTTGGTCCCAGCCAGCTTCCCATACGGCCAACCACAGACAAAAATATTGTCAATACAAAGGCAACAAGGTACAAAGCAATATAATTCCTGCGGCGGCTCTGTATCTCCCGCATGGCAATATCCCACTCCAGAGAAGCCTTTCGAAATTTTGAGGAGACCGCTCCTCCCACACTCTCCTGAAAGATCTGTACGGGCGCTATCTTTAAGATCCGCCTTGTCCGCAGCATTAAAAATAGAGCGAACAGCAGAAGAATTACTCCAAGCACAAGGAGAACGGGCACTATGGGCAGTCTGACCGCAACCAGCATTCCGGTAGAAGATACGAGCCCTTTTGCCAGCATCCGGGCTATCATTCCTGAACAGAAAAGCCCTATGATAAATCCGAACGCCATAATGCTGCCATAGCCTGACAGATAGGTATTCCGAATCTGCCTTCCGGATAATCCTATCGTTTTCAATGCTGCCATATCTTTCTTATCCTGCTCAATCAAAGCAGATAGGCTGTGACCGGTTACGATCAAGCAGATAGCTGTCAGCACCATTGAAAAAGCAATCATAAAACCACACAGGATATTCTGCAAGAGAAGCATATAACTTAAAATGGACTTCTGCCGGTAGGAAAACTCGGTATGGAGCGAAATATCTGTATTTTCCTGTATTTCTCTGTTAAATTCCAACGCCGAAAGTGCACTGTCCTCTCTCTGAAAAACATGAACCATCGCACCATTCCTGCCAAGCACATCCGTCTCTTTCGCATTGCAAAGAATGTCCTGCATATTTTCGTAGTCGGAAGCATTTATAAGAAAGCTTTTCATATCAATCATGGAGCTTCCCATAAATCCGTCGGCAAAATATCCTGCCACGGTCAGACTGACAATGCCATCTTGCCTTGACAGTTCAAATTGGATCGTATCTCCGATTGTTACATCAAAGCCTGACTGCATCGCCGGGGATATATAAACGGTTCCTTCCGTTATTTCTGACGCTGTTATCTGGGTGCCGTCAGCGTTCAGAAAGCGATAATCCACCGTACCATCATAAGCAATTAACTGCCCCTCATTATCTGAGTATCCGCCGTTTATTTCATACCCCGAAAAAATAAGCGGCTGTGCATATGCTTTCTCCACATCCGGCAGGGCCTGTATCTGCTCTGTCAGGGAAG
>CAMWMO010000133.1 GCA_947175305.1 uncultured Lachnospiraceae bacterium | reverse complement strand
GCAGGTGGTCCTGGGGGATCATGTGGAGCAGGCGGGCTCCTTTGTAAACGGTGACAGGCTCCGCTTTGATTTCAGCCATTCCGCTGCAATGACGAAGGAAGAATTGGAAAAGACAGAACGGATCGTCAATGAACAAATTGGGTTGGGACTGCCTGTGGTAACAGAGGTAATGTCCATTGAGGATGCGAAAAAGACAGGGGCTATGGCTTTATTCGGGGAAAAGTATGGCGAGGAGGTACGGGTCGTCAGGATGGGAGAGTTTTCCACCGAGCTTTGCGGCGGTACCCATGTGGGCAATACCGGGGAAGTGCGCCTGTTTAAGATCGTATCGGAGAGCGGCGTAGCTGCCGGAGTAAGAAGGATCGAGGCGCTGACCGGAAACGGCGTGTTAGAATATTACAGGAAGATGGAGCAGGAGCTTGTGAAGGCGGCCGCAATCGTAAAGACTGCCCCGACGGAGCTTCTTTCAAGACTTTCTCACCTGATGGCGGAACTTAAGGCGCTGCAGAGCGAGAATGAGTCCTTAAAGAGCAAGGCGGCTAAGGATGCCTTGGGCGATGTGATGGATCAGGTGCAGGAGATTGGCGGCGTGAAGCTTCTGGCGGCTAAGGTGGCCGGTGTGGATATGAACGGTCTGCGCGAGCTGGGAGACCAGCTGAAGGAAAAGCTGGGTGACGGCGTAGTGGTGCTGCTCTCCGAGAAGGAGGGTAAGGTCAATCTGATTGCTATGGCTACTGACGGCGCTATGGCAAAGGGCGCTCATGCGGGCAATCTGATCAAGTCAATTGCCGCTCTGGTAGGCGGTGGCGGCGGCGGACGACCCAATATGGCGCAGGCGGGCGGTAAGAATCCTGCGGGGATGGACGAGGCTGTGGCGGCCTGTGCAAAGGTGCTGGGTGAGCAGATACAATGACCGCAGTAAAATTTTATGAGTAAAAAGGATTAAATTGCAATTTTTGGTTGACTCGTAAATAAAATGTGGTATAATCTAACTTGTGTGAGAACACGTAAATAACCCAATCAGTCGTAATACTCGGGGACTGAAGGGAGGTCAGGTGCGGGAATGTCAAACGTAATCGTAAAAGAGAACGAGACTTTGGACAGTGCGTTACGTCGCTTTAAAAGAAGCTGTGCAAAAGCGGGTATCCAGCAGGAGATCCGTAAGAGAGAGCATTATGAGAAGCCCAGCGTAAGACGTAAGAAAAAGTCCGAAGCGGCAAGAAAGCGTAAATACAATTAAGCAGACAAAAGCAGACCCAAGTATTTGGGTCTGTTTTTATGTGCAGACCCGTGCAGAGGAAGTATGCCACTAAAGTGGCGCACGGGTCGCACGGCGAGTAGGGAGAAAATCTTCCCTACTCGATTCGCGAATCCATACATATTTGGCAAGGGGGAATAATAGATATAATAAATAAGAAATTGCAGGAGTGACTTAGTTTGCGCGGAGTAAAGAAGCGAATCATCGTATGGTTTACACTGGGATTTTTATTGACAGACACCCTGTTTCAAATTCTGACTATAACAGTCAATGCAGCGCCGGAGGTGGCAGCGCCATCCTATATCGTGATGGAGGCCTCTACGGGGCAGGTGATCTGCGAGCAGGATGCGGATACGAGACGGAGTCCGGCCAGCATCACAAAGATCATGACTCTGCTTATTGTTTTTGAGCACCTGAAAAGCGGCAGGATCCATCTGGAGGATCAGGTGACCACCAGTGCTTACGCAAAATCCATGGGCGGTTCCCAGGTTTTTCTGGAGGAAGGAGAGACACAGACGCTGGAGACCATGATCAAGTGTATTGCGGTGGCGAGCGGCAATGACGCCAGTGTGGCGGTGGCGGAGTACATAGCGGGAAGCGAGACGGAGTTTGTCAAGCTGATGAATGACAAGGCAGAAAATCTGGGAATGCAGAATACGCATTTTGAAGATTGCTGCGGTTTGACAGATTCCGATGATCATTTTTCTTCAGCCAGGGATGTGGCGCTCATGTCCAGAGAGCTGATCACTAAATATCCGGAGGTGTTCGATTATACTACCATCTGGATGGAAGATATTGAGCATAAAACGGCGCAGGGTACCAGCACATTTACCTTGTCCAGTACCAATAAGCTGTTAAAGCAATATGAGTGGACGACCGGCTTAAAGACCGGATCCACATCCAAAGCGCTTTACTGCCTGTCCGCTACGGCCAACAAGGACGGTATGGATCTGATCGCGGTGGTCATGGCGGCACCGGATGCCAAGACCCGGTTTCAGGATGCCATGTCGCTTTTAAGCTATGGCTACAGTGTGAGTCAAATGTACACGGACGAAAATAAGGATCCACTGCCGGCACAGAAGGTGGAGGGCGGTATCGAGGATACTGTCAATCTGGTTTATGCGGAGCCCTTCCAGTATCTGGATACGGCGGGAAGCAACTTAAATGAGATAGAAAAAGAGATCAGCCTGCCGGGTATCGTAACAGCGCCGGTCGCAGAGGGAGATGCTGTCGGTGAGGCGGTTTACAAGCTGAATGGCACCCGTATCGGAAGCGTGTCCATTCTGGCGGCAAAAGAGGTCGAGAAAGCACAATATATGGATTATTACAAGAAGCTGTGGGGGCTCTACCTGATGAATAGATAGAACAAAAGTTCGCTGATTGCGATGGAGTAGGGGTTGTGTTACACTTTATAGGTGGCTGCCGGACGGGAGCGTCCGGCGGTTTCCTATGTTTTTGATGGAAAACGGACGGGAGTGGAAATGGCGAAGATTTTTTTTCTCATAATTATCTTGATAATTATCTTAATCATTTTAATATGTCTGCTCTCGGCTGTTTTGGACAGCAGCCGCTTTGTGACTGTTTCCTATGAGTTAAGATCGGACAAGATCGCAAAGCCCTGCAGAATGGTGTTGTTGTCGGATCTGCACAATAAGTCTTTTGGCCGGGATAATGAGAGGCTGGTTCAGAAAATAACAGAGCTTTCTCCCGATGCGGTTCTGGTGGCGGGGGACATGCTCACGGCCACAAAAGGACATGACTTTGACAGAGCGCTTCGCCTGATGGAAAGGCTTGCCGGGGGATATAAGATATATTACGGTATGGGTAACCATGAGCACCGGCTGCAGCTATATCCCGATCAATATCCCGGCATGTATGAGGGATATCTGAAGGGACTGTGTGCGGCGGGTATTGAGCCTTTGATCAATGAGAGTACCTATCTGCCGGCATGGAATGTGGCGGTCTGCGGTGTGCAGATCGACCGCTGCTATTATAAGCATCTGCTAAAAGAGCCCATGGAGAGCGATTATCTGCCCCGGATCCTGGGGGAGGCGAGTAAGGATGCCTTTCAGGTGCTTATCGCCCACAATCCGGCTTATTTTGAAGATTATGTCGCGTGGGGTGCGGATCTTGTGGTGTCGGGTCATGTTCATGGCGGTATTATGCGGCTGCCGGTGCTTGGCGGGGTGCTGTCACCCAGTCTGACCCTGTTTCCGAAGTATGACGGCGGCAGATTTACCTGTGGAAAAAGTACGATGATCTTAAGCCGCGGGCTGGGGAGCCACACGATCCCTCTGCGGATATTTAATCCAGGCGAGCTGGTGGTGATCGAGCTTTTGCCGGATGGACAGTGAGAAAGGAAAGAGAATGGCGATTCCTGTAAAATTAGAGGTGTTTGAAGGACCGTTAGATCTGCTTTTACACCTGATCGATAAAAACAAAGTAGACATTTATGATATTCCCATCGTGGAGATCACGGAGCAGTATCTGGAATATATCCAGCAGATGGAGACAGAGGATATGAACGTTATGAGCGAATTTCTGGTCATGGCGGCGACTCTGATAGACATCAAGTGCAGGATGCTCCTGCCAAAGGAAGTGAATGAGGAAGGGGAGGAGGAAGACCCCCGGGCAGAGCTGGTGGAAAAGCTGTTGGAGTACAAAATGTGTAAATATATGTCCTATGAACTCAGGGACCGTATGGTGGATGCAGAGCGCAGTCTCTACAAGAGTCCTACGCTGCCGCCGGAGGTGGCTGATTACCGGCAGCCGGTTGACTATGAGGAGCTGATCGGCGATATGACGTTAAACAAACTTCACGAGATCTTCCGGCAGATGATGAAGCGGCAGGAGGATAAGATCGATCCTGTCAGAAGCACCTTCGGCAAGATCGAGAAGGATGAGATCGATCTGGATCTGAAGACTACATATGTGGAGGCTTATGTGCGGAGCCATAAGAAATTCAGCTTCCGAAAACTGCTGGAGAAACAGCACAGCAAAATGGAGGTCATCGTGACCTTTCTGGTGATCCTGGAGATGATAAAGACGGGGCGGATCGGCATTGAGCAGGAGGATACCTTTTCGGATATCATCATCACGGCGAAGGAGACGGCGGATAACGGGCCGGTGCAGTTGACCAGCGTCAGCTGACAGGGAGGAGAACATGGAAAAAGACAAGGCAAAGGCAGTGCTCGAGGCGATTCTTTTCACTATGGGAGATTCGGTGGAGATCGACAGGCTGGCAGCCGTGATCGAAGAAGAGGAAGAAACCACAAGACAGCTTCTGGAAGAAATGGCGGCGGAGTATGAAAAGCAGGATCGGGGGATCGCGCTCACTACGCTGGATAATGCGGTGCAGCTGTGCACCAAGAGCGAATTTTATGAATATCTGATCAAAATCGCTACAGCGCCGAAGAAATTCGTACTCACGGACACGCTGTTGGAAACGTTGTCCATTATAGCATATAAGCAGCCCATCACCAGACTGGAGATCGAGAAGGTGAGAGGGGTCAGCTGCGACCATGCGGTGAACAGGCTTCTGGAGTTTGATCTGATCATGGAGGTGGGGAGGAAGGACGCGCCGGGACGGCCTCTTTTATTCGGTACCACAGAGCAGTTCCTCAGAAGCTTCGGGGTGAAGTCCATTGAGGATCTGCCGGAGCTGTCCGCAGTACAGATCGAGGAGTTTAAGCAGCAGGCGGAGTCCGAGGTGAATCTGCAGTTGGATATTTAAGGGAAAATGCGCATATATATTAACGAGGGAAACGGCGTTAGGACAGATATATGCGTAGAGGGGAAAGAAAGAGAAAAGTGATCCGAATAAGGAGATGCAGCAGGGTGATTGCCGTGGTGACGGCGGTCGCCTTGTTTTGTTGTCAGATGGTATCCGTCAGGGCAGAGGAGGCAAAGACGACTGATGAACTGCAGCTCTACGCCCAGGCGGCGGTTCTGATGGATGCGGAGTCGGGCAGAGTGCTCTATGGCAAAAATGCGAAGGAAGTGCTGCCAATGGCCAGCACTACCAAAATCATGACCTGTATCCTTGCATTGGAATACGGCAATCCGGATGAGATCGTGGAGGCTTCCTCCTATGCGGCCAGTATGCCAAAGGTAAAACTGTATGTAAAACCGGGAGAAAAATACCGCTTAAAAGACCTCTTGTACTCTCTGATGCTGGAATCCCACAACGATTCGGCGGTGGTGATCGCGGAGGCGGTGGGTGGAAGTGTGGAAGGTTTTGCCGCCATGATGAATCAAAAAGCAAGAGATATCGGGTGTTATGATACCTATTTTATCACGCCCAACGGTCTGGATGCGGTGGTGAATGCGACCGGCAGGACACATTCCACAACGGCGGCGGATCTGGCACGGATCATGG
>CAMWMO010000132.1 GCA_947175305.1 uncultured Lachnospiraceae bacterium | reverse complement strand
GGGAATACAGCGCTCATTAACTTTAATTTTCACGGAGATCGGACGACGGAGAGTATGGTATAAAAGCGATTGGATAAGACGGACGAGGGGTGCATGAGGAGAAGGAAACTGCCATGAAAAAGCTGTTGTTTTTTACGGGGGATATTGAGACACAGGGATATTTTTCTCTGCAGATTGCAGAAGCGATGCAGGCGCTCGGACATGAGGTTTTTATCTATGATCTGAGCAGACCCTGGGAGAGCACGGAAAAATTTTTCCATTTTTTTGAGAAGGGGAATACAGCGCTCATTAACTTTAATTTTCACGGAATGAGCGGGGAAGAATATTTTTTGGATGAAAATGACGTGACCATGTGGGATGCTCTCGACATTCCCAACTATAATATAGTAGTGGACCATCCGATGTATTATCATCATTTTTTGGAAAAAGTTCCCGGAAACTATCACCATATCAGCATTGACAGAAACCACGAAGCATACATGCACAGGTTCTTTCCGGATATCAGGCATGGAGCATTTCTGCCGCTTGCAGGGACCAAGTTGTATCCGAAAAAGGAGAATGTACCTATCGCTTATCGTAAATATGATGTGACGATGGTGGGAAATTATTGTACGCCGGGTACTTTTGACAAATATATTACCAGAATTGACGATGAGTATACCGCCTTTTATCACGGCATGATAGATGATCTTCTGGCTAATCCCAACAAAACCGTAGAGGAGGTGGCGGAGGCGCATCTTCTGGATGAATTGGGAGAGGTGCCGCATGAGGAGTTGAAAAAGACCATGGCGGCGCTTACCTTTATCGATCTGTATGTGCGCTACACCTTTCGGGGGAGGGCGGTACAGGTGTTGGCGGATGCCGGGATACGGGTACATGTATTTGGTGACGGCTGGGAGCTTTTGGATTGCAAACATCCGGAAAATCTGATGATCATGAACAATCTGAACTCTGAGGGGTGCTTGAAAAAATTGTGTCAGACGAAGATTTCCCTCAATGTGATGCCCTGGTTTAAAGATGGCGCACACGACAGAATCTTTAACACGATGTTGAACGGATCGGTATGTCTCACGGACAGCAGTGTCTATTTGGATGAGATTTTGCATGATGATGTAGATTGCAGTCTGTATTCGCTCTCACAGATGGAAAAGCTTGCTGAAACGGCGCAGAACCTGTTGGCGGATACTGACCGAATGCAGCGTATAGCGGATGGAGGCAATGAGATGGCGCAGGCGGGACATACCTGGGCACACCGGGCGAAAGTGCTGCACCATATGATCGAAGAGGATAGAGACTGATATGAATATTTTACGGGGAATTCACAAAAGGCGCAGAGAACGTCTGCGCAGGCTGCATGAGCGGAACAGGAGAATACGGGAGCTTTTGAAGGAGCATGGAGAGGACATCCTGAAATCTGAGAATTTCAGGAAGACGAGAAAGCATATCCAGCATGGTACAATGACGGTACACCGCCATTGTATGGATGTGGCATGCTGTAGCCTTCTTTTGAATAAAAAGCTGAGGATCGGCTGTAACAAACATGATCTGATCAGAGGCGCGCTTTTGCACGACTATTTTTTGTATGACTGGCATGATAAAGAGTATCTGGCCCAGGGGAAAAGAAAGCGCCTGCACGGCTTTCATCATCCGATGACAGCGCTTCGCAATGCGGAGAAAGAGTATCAGTTAAATAACACGCAGCGGGAGGTCATTCGCAAGCATATGTGGCCGTTGTCGGTGGTGCCGCCTACCTGCAGGGAGGCCTGGGTCGTAACGGCGGCGGATAAGTATTGTTCTCTGATGGAGACGATGGGGCTTCATAAGGGACATGGAGCGCAGGCGTCATGAGTACGGAGAAAAGCTTGTATCAGACTCTGGCAGAATATAGCGCCGAAGATTTTTATCCCTGTCATATGCCGGGACATAAACGAAATTTGGCAAGCGGCGAGATGGCAGATTTTTACCGGATCGATATCACGGAGATTGACGGATTTGACGATCTGCATCATGCGGAAGGAATTTTGCGCAAGGCGCAGGAGAGAGCAAACCGCCTGTACGGAGCGGAAGAGACATTTTTTCTGGTGAACGGGAGTACCTGTGGCGTACTGGCAGCGATTCTGGCGGTGACGGAGCCGGGAGAGGAGATACTGATTGCCCGCAACTGCCATAAATCCGTGTATCATGCAGCGATACTGCAGAGTCTTTCCGTACACTATTATCAACCACAGATGATACAGGAATATGATATCTGTGACGGGGTGTGCGCAGAGGAGATCGAGCGGCTTCTGGATCAGTATCCCGGTGTGAAGGCAGTGGTCATCACCTCCCCTACCTACGAGGGAATCTTGTCGGATATTGCGGGAATTGCCCACACGGTGCATAAGCGGGGAAAGGTGCTGATCGTAGATGAGGCTCACGGAGCACATCTGGGACTGGCGAAGAATTTACCGGAAGGGGCAGTGGCACAGGGGGCGGATCTGGTGATCCACAGCCTGCATAAGACGCTGCCGGCTATGACACAGACGGCGCTTTTACACAGAAACGGAGACAGAGTAGACCGAGAAAGACTGCACAGATATCTTACCATGCTTCAGAGCAGCAGTCCTTCCTATGTCCTTATGGCGAGTATGGATGCCTGTGTGCGGTTTCTGGAAGAGGAAGGCGCAGGGAAATTTGCTTTTTTTCAAAAAGAATATGAAAAATTTTGTGAGAAAACTGCAAAATGCCGCCAGATAAAAATTGGAAAAATGACGAATGTGTCAGAAAATTATGCGATGACAGGATGGGACATCGGAAAGATTCTGATTTCGGTCAAAGATACAAAGTTGAACGGAAAAGAACTCAGCGATCTTCTGCGGGAACGGTATCATTTGGAAATGGAAATGGCGGCAGATACATATGCACTGGCGATCATGACGCTGATGGATATGCGGGAAGGATGGCAGAGATTGGCTGATGCACTCTGCGATATAGATGATAGGATAGAGAAGGAGAGCTGCGACAGACCGGAGATGACAGAGGGTGTGCGGCGGATCACCTTGCCGCAGATCGGATCGTCCATGGCGGCGGCTTTTCACAGCCCTCGGGAGGAGATTTCCCTGCGGGAAGCGGCAGGCAGGATCGCGGCAGATTTTTTGATGCTTTATCCCCCCGGGATCCCATTGGCGGCGCCGGGGGAAGTGCTTGACGAAGAGCTGATACAAAAGATTGAGAATAGTAGAGAAAAGGGGCTTTCTCTGCGGGGGGTCTCTTCGGAGGGACGGATCCCTGTTGTGGTTGAAATTCCTTGAAAAATATGGCATTATTAGATTGGAACTTTAAACGAAGGTAACGGTAGTTATGGGGAAGATTGTGTGCCTGATGGGCAAGAGCTCATCGGGAAAAGATACCATTTATAAAAGGTTATTGTCGCAAAAAAGCGTTCCTTTAGAGACGATAGTGCCCTATACGACCCGGCCGATCCGGGCGGGAGAGCAGGACGGTGTGGAATATCATTTCACAGATGAGGCCGGATTTCAGAGTCTACTCGCACAGGGCAGTGTAGTGGAGTCCAGAGAATATAATACCTGCTATGGACTTTGGCGTTATTTTACGGTGGCAGACAAAGAGATCGACCTTACGGCGCACTCTTATGTGCTGATCGGTACGTTGGAGGCATATGAGCAGCTTTGCGACTTTTATGGCAGGGATAAGGTGCTGCCGCTCATGATCGAACTGGATGACGGAGTGCGGCTGCAACGGGCCTTAGACCGGGAGAAAGCGCAGGATCATCCGAAATATGAGGAGATGTGCAGGCGGTATCTGGCGGATAAGGAGGATTTCTCCGACGAGAAGCTGGCCCGTTCCAATATTGAGATCACATTTTACAACGATCAGCTGGATGGCTGTATCAATGAGATCACAGCATATCTGGAGGAAAATTTATAAATACAGGTCGCTCTGGCTAGGAGGTGATGAGAGTGGACATCAAAGTAAATCAAATACAGCAGGCGCCACAGATAGAGCAGACGACGCAGGCCCAGGAGACGGATGGCACGTTTAAGTTCACGCTCGTCAGCAGGATCGAGGAACAGGACCTGCAAAATGCCCTGATCGGCATGATGGAGGAGATCACCAGACAGGGAGATAAACTGGCAAAACATCGGGATATCAAGGATATGAAACGATATCGCACGCTGGTCAAGGATTTTTTGAATGAAGTCGTCAATAGGTCCCATGCCTTTTCCAGAGAGAATTTTCTGGACAGAAGAGGGCGGCACAGGGTGTATGGGATCATTCGATTGATCGATCAGAATCTGGATCAGCTGGCGCAGGAGCTTGTGAAGGATGAGCAGGATAATTTAGCGATCCTGGAAAAGATCGGGGAGATCAGAGGATTGCTGTTGGATATCTTTACCTAGTTTGCAAAGGATACCGGGAGAGATACGAGGGGGATACGGATGCCAAAGTTTTCAGATATTATCGGACAGGAAGAACTGAAAAAGCATATACAGAGTGCGATCGAGATGGACAAGGTGTCTCACGCTTACATTATCAGCGGGGAGCGCAATGCGGGTAAGGAGTTTATCGCCCGCCTTTTTGCCATGACCCTGCAGTGTGAGAAGGGAGGCACAGAGCCGTGCGGGGAATGCCACTCCTGCAAGCAGGCGGTGAGCCGCAACCAGCCGGATATCATCTATGTTGGCCATGAGAAACCCAATACCATAGGCGTGGAGGATATTCGTGGACAGGTCAACAGCGATATCGGGATCAAGCCTTACAGCAGTCCGCGTAAGGTCTATATTATGAATGAGGCGGAGAAGATGACGCCCCAGGCGCAGAACGCCCTCTTAAAGACACTGGAGGAGCCGCCGGCGTATGCGGTCATCCTGCTTCTTACTTCCAATGTGGAGGCTCTTTTGCCGACTATCATAAGCCGCTGTGTGGTTTTAAATATGAAACCGGTATCCGATGCGCTGGTTAAAAAATATTTGATGGAAGATCTGGGAGTGCCTGATTATAAAGCCAGTATCTGTGTGGCTTTTGCCAGAGGAAACATCGGCAAGGCGAAGCATCTGGCAGGCAGTGAGGAATTTGAGAAAGTTAAGGACGAGGCGATCTCTCTGGTGAAATATATCACCGAAATGGAAATCAATGAGATTGTCAAGGCCATAAAGCAGATAACGGAATACAATCTTGATATAAACGATTATCTGGATATTCTTACAGTGTGGTACAGAGATGTGCTCCTGTTTAAGGCGACGAAGGATATGAACAGCCTGATCTTTCGCAATGAGATCCAACAGATCAGGAAGGTGGCGGACAGAAGCACCTATGAGGGGATCGAGATTATTGTGAGTGCATTGCAGCAGGCAAAACGGAGGCTGGAAGCCAACGTCAATTTTGATCTGACGATGGAGCTTCTGCTTCTTACAATAAAAGAGAATTAACAAAGAATGCAAAGCATTCTTCCGATGTCAATTTTTACGTCGGAGTTTAGGAGGTTTATAGATTATGGTTAAGGTAATAGGCGTGCGGTTTCGGACGGCCGGGAAAGTATATTTTTTCAATCCGGGTCAGTTGGAGATAAAGCAGGGCGATCATGTGATCGTGGAGACGGCCAGAGGCATTGAGTACGGCACAGTGGTCGGGGCTCCCAGAGAGGTGGAAG
>CAMWMO010000131.1 GCA_947175305.1 uncultured Lachnospiraceae bacterium | reverse complement strand
GGCGTTGAGGATCTGAGCACTTTTCTAGAGCAGGTGATCGGTTATGCGGACGAGGTGCTTTTGCAGACACCGGAGATGCTGCCGGTTTTAAAGCAGGCAGGTGTTGTTGACTCTGGCGGTCAAGGATTGGTGCAGGTGCTCAAGGGCGCATATGATGCGTATCTTGGCAAGGAGATCGACCTGACGGTGGACAAGAGCGGCCATACGACTTCCGGAGGCAGACCGGCGCAGGGTTATGAGGCGCAGGCAGGCGCGGAGATCAAATTCGGCTACTGTACCGAGTTCATCATCATGTTGAACAAGGTGTTTAATATCAAGACGGAAATGGATTTCAAGGCTTATCTGGAGTCCATCGGAGATTCTATTGTAGTAGTGGCGGACGAGGACGTGGTAAAGGTGCACGTACATACCAACGATCCGGGTCTTGCGATCCAGAGGGCGTTAAAGTACGGTGCACTCTCCAATATGAAGATTGACAATATGCGTCTGGAACATCAGGAAAAGCTCTTTAAGATGTCCAAGCAGGAGGAAAAAACGGAAGCGGAGGATGATCTGCCGGGGCCGAAGAAGGATGTGGGCTTTATCGCGGTCTCCGTGGGAGACGGTATCGGAGAGATCTTTAAGGGACTGGGCGTAGACTATATCATCGAGGGCGGCCAGACCATGAATCCCAGCACGGAGGATATGTTAAACGCCATTGATAAGGTAAATGCGGATACGATCTTCATTCTGCCTAATAATAAGAACATCATTCTGGCGGCCAATCAGGCACAGTCGCTTGTGAAGGACAAGAAGATCGTAGTGATTCCCACTAAGACCGTGCCACAGGGTATTACGGCGGTGATCAATTATGTGCCGGATCTTTCCATCGAGGAGAATACGGAGACTATGCTTTCTGAGATGCAGAAGGTAGCCACCGGGCAGGTCACCTATGCGGTGAGAGATACGAATATTGACGGAAGGGAGATCAGACAGGGCGATTTCATGGGACTGGGAGACAACGGCATTCTCTCTGTTGGGACTGCAATCTCCACGGTGGCCTTTGAACTGGTAGGGGCGATGATGACCCCGGAAAAGGAATTGATCAGCATATACTATGGCGAGGAGATCGCCGAGGAGGATGCGGAGAAGCTGAAAGCGCAGATCGCAGAAAAGTATCCTGACTGTGATATTGAGCTGCAGTGCGGCGGACAGCCGATCTACTACTACATTATTTCAGCGGAATAATCGGGTAATCTATGGATATCAGATCTTTGAAGGGCGTCGGTGATAAAACCGCCGCCCTCTTTGAGAAATTGCATATTTTTACGGCGGAAGAGCTGGTTTATTATTTCCCAAGGGATTATGAACAGTTTTCCGAGCCTGTGGCCCTTGATCAGGCGCCGGAGGAGGAGCTTACGGCGGTGGCGGGACAGGTCGTGGGCAATGTGGCGACCAGACATGTGAGAGGATTGTCCATTACTACTTTTCAGGCGGCCTGTGAGGGCGGTACGCTGCATATGACTTATTTTAATATGCCTTACCTGAAAAACAGCCTGAAGCGTGGTGTTCCCTATATTTTCAGAGGGCGGCTGCAGCGCAGGAAAGACCGGTATGTGATGGAGCAGGCCAGAATCTATAAGCCGGAGGAGTACGGGAAGCTGGTGGATTGTATGCAGCCTCGTTATTCTACCACAAAGGGGCTGACCAACAATGCCATCACCAAGGCGGTCAGGCAGGCTGTGGCGCTGACAGACTTTTCGGAGGATCCATTGCCTGAGAAAATCCGTAAAAAGCAGGGATTTATGGGACTGCGGGAGGCTGTGGAGCAGATGCATTTCCCGGCGGGACGTGATGCGCTGGTGGAAGCCAGGAGACGCTTGGTGTTTGATGAGTTTTTTCAGTTTATTCTGGTGCTGCGCCGGCTGCGGGATGCCAATGAACAGGTCGAAAACGACCATCCCATGATCGAGGTGGCACAGACCGGGCGTTTGATAGAAGCCCTGCCTTACCGGCTGACGGCGGCCCAGCAGAGAGTGTGGGCGGAGATTCAGGCGGATATGACCTCTGCGTATGCCATGAACCGTCTGGTGCAGGGGGATGTAGGCTCCGGAAAGACGATCCTGGCTTTTCTGGCGTTACTCCTATGTACGGCAAACGGCCGTCAGGGAGCTATGATGGCACCTACGGAGGTCCTGGCAAGACAGCACTATGAAAGTCTGCTCGCCCTGAAAAAACAGTATCATCTGCAGATAAATCCGGTGCTTCTGACCGGCTCCGTAACGGCGAAGGACCGCAGAGACATTTATGCCCGGATCGAGAGTGGAGAGGCGGATATCATTCTGGGCACCCACGCTCTGATCCAGGAGAAGGTGGTCTACCATGATCTGGCGCTGGTCATCACAGACGAACAGCACCGGTTCGGCGTCAGACAGCGGGAGAGTCTGGCGGGAAAAGGTGGTTTTTCCCCCCAAGGGGGAAAAACAGTCCACGTGCTTGTCATGAGTGCAACGCCCATTCCCCGGACGCTGGCGATCATTCTTTACGGGGATCTTCACATTTCTGTATTAGATGAACTGCCGGCGGACAGACTACCCATTAAAAACTGCGTGGTAGACACTTCTTATCGAAATACTGCCTATAAATTCGTAGAAAAAGAGGTGGCACAGGGGCGGCAGGTCTATGTCATCTGTCCTATGGTGGAGGAGGGAGAATCCGATGAGCTGGAGGATGTAGGCACCTACACCAAAAAGCTGAAAAGCGCATTGCCCGATGTCATCCGGGTGGCTTCTCTCCACGGCAGGATGAGACCGGCGGAAAAAACGCGTATCATGGAAGCTTTTGAGGCTCATGATATAGATGTGTTGGTATCCACCACGGTGATCGAGGTGGGGATCAATGTGCCCAATGCCACTGTCATGCTCGTAGAAAATGCGGAACGGTTCGGGCTGGCGCAGCTTCACCAGCTGAGAGGCCGGGTGGGGCGCGGCGACAAGCAGTCCTACTGTATTTTCATCAGTAAATCCAAGCGGCCGGAGACAATGGAGCGGCTTAAGATCCTGAATGAGTCAAACGATGGTTTTTACATTGCCAGTAAGGATCTTGCCCTGCGCGGGCCGGGGGATCTGTTCGGGATCAGACAGAGCGGTGATCTGCGCTTTGTACTGGGAGATATTTATCAGGATGCGGCCATCCTGCAACAGGCCAGCGACTGGGCGGATGAGATTCTTGCGGAAGACAGAGAACTTAGCGGGGAGGAGTACAGCGCCCTGCGAAAAAGCTTGATGCGGCGTGAGATAAATGAGGTTGACTTTAGGAGTATCTGACGGTAAACTCGTAATGTAGAGTAAAAAACATACGGAAAATGAGGAATACTATGGCAAAGAAAGTAGCAGTCGTAACGGACAGTAACAGCGGTATCACCCAGGCGCAGGCAAAAGAATATGGGATATATGTGATTCCCATGCCTTTTATGATCAACGAGGAAACCTTCTATGAGGACATTACCCTGACCCAGGAGCAGTTCTACCAGAGACTTTCCGAAAATGCAGACGTTATCACCAGTCAGCCAACCCCTGAGGCGGTGATGAATCTCTGGGATGAGATACTGAAGACTCATGACGAGATCGTGCATATTCCTATGTCCAGCGGCTTAAGCGGCTCCTGCCAGAGCGCGCTCATGCTGGCGGAGGATTACGATGGGAAGGTACAGGTGGTGAATAATCAACGGATATCCGTGACCCAGAGACAGTCGGCATTTGATGCGCTGGCGCTCGTAGAACAGGGAATGGATGCAGCGCAGATCCGTCACATTCTGGAAGAGGATAAGTTTAATTCCAGTATTTATATTATGCTGGATACGCTGTACTATCTGAAAAAGGGCGGTAGGATCACGCCTGCGGCGGCGGCACTCGGTACGATCCTGCGGCTCAAGCCTGTCTTGCAGATCCAGGGGGAGAAGCTGGATGCCTTTGCGAAGGCCAGGACAGTGTCGCAGGGTAAGAGTATTATGATCAATGCGATCCGGAATGATATGGAGAAGCGTTTTGGCGGTGCCAGAGCCGATAATATCTGGCTGCAGATCGCTTACACTTATGATCTGGCGGCGGCCGAACAGTTGAAATCGGAAGTGTTGGAGGCATTTCCGGGGTTTGATGTGCATGTTGATCCGCTGTCCTTGAGTGTAGCCTGCCATATCGGGCCGGGGGCTTTGGCGGTGGCGTGCTGCAAACGATTAAGCGTGTAAAGCCGCTTAATCTAGAGAATGCTTCGCATTCTCTGCATGAAATGAAATTTTGTAAAAAAGGGGAAATAAATTGTCAGACGAGAATTTGATAGATACAGAACGGCAGGAAGCTTATATAGAAAAGTGCCGGACTGCGGTGGCGAAGCTAAAAAAAGAACTGGGACGGGATCCGAAGGCCTGCGTGGTCACCTTTGGCTGTCAGATGAACGCCAGGGATTCGGAGAAGCTTTCCGGAATTTTGGAAAAAGCCGGCTATATCCTCACGGAAGTGGAGGAAGAAGCCGACTTTATTCTCTATAATACCTGTACTGTGCGGGATAATGCCAATCAGCGGGTCTACGGACGCCTCGGCGTTCTGAATGGCCTGAAAAAAAAGAAACCGCATTTAAAGGTGGCTCTTTGCGGCTGTATGATGCAGGAGCAGGCTGTTGTCGAAAAAATCAAAAAAAGTTACCGATTTGTAGATCTTATTTTCGGGACACATAATATCTTCCAGTTTCCGGCGCTCCTTGCGGACCTGTCTGAGAAGCAGGAAATGATCGTTGAGATTTGGAAGGAAACGGAAGAGATCGTGGAAAACCTGCCGGTAAAGCGGAAATACCATTATAAATCCGGCGTTAATATCATGTTTGGCTGCAATAATTTCTGCAGTTACTGCATTGTGCCCTATGTGCGGGGTAGGGAGAGAAGCCGGGAGCCGAAGGAGATTCTTAGGGAAATTGAACAGCTGGTCGAGGACGGTGTGGTGGAAGTCATGTTGTTAGGCCAGAATGTGAATTCCTACGGGAAAAACCTGGAACATCCCATTACCTTTGCTACGCTTTTAAAAGAGGTGGAAAAGATCGAGGGACTGAAGCGGATCCGATTTATGACCTCTCACCCCAAGGATCTTTCGGACGAGCTGATCGAGGTGATGCGGGAATCCAAAAAGATCTGCAGACATCTCCATCTGCCTCTGCAGGCGGGCTCTGACAGAATATTAAGGGCCATGAACAGGCACTACACGAAGGAGCAGTATCTTGCCCTGGTGGATAAGCTAAAGAGGGAAATTCCCGATATTGCCATAACCACGGATATTATCGTGGGATTCCCGGGGGAAACCCTTGCGGATGTGGACGAGACTATCGATGTGGTGCGTCGTGTGCAGTATGACAATGCATTCACCTTTATTTATTCCAAAAGGACAGGCACTCCGGCGGCGGCTATGGAGGAGCAGGTGCCCGAGGAAATCGTGCGGGAGGGCTTTGATAAGCTCTTGAAGGTGGTGCAGGATACGGCGAAGGAGCGAGCGGCTCTTTTACAGGGCAAGGTAATGGAAGCCCTGGTGGAGGAGGTAAACGAGCAGGATCCGGCTTTTGTGACGGGAAGACTCAGCAATAATATGCTGGTGCACTTTAAGGCGGACAGAAGAATGGTGGGGAAATTTGTCATGGTGACGTTGGACACCTGCCATGGCTTTTATTATACGGGACGCATGGTTGACTGGGT
>CAMWMO010000130.1 GCA_947175305.1 uncultured Lachnospiraceae bacterium | reverse complement strand
GGCGTGCCCATGTATTAAAGAATCATTTTACCGGTTGTATTGAGCATCCCCTTGGAAGAATAGTCAAAAGTATTCCTGTAAACCAACGGGCAGACAAGCCCATAGACCAACACCGACACGTCCATGGCAATCTGCAGGCGGCCGGTCATATAAAGAATCGTGAGAATGCCGATCACACAGAGTGCCAAAAAAGTATTCATATATCTGCCCCTGTAGATTTTCGGGACGCTGAAGGTTTTATAGAGCAGCACAAAGAACATCACAGCCACCAGCAGATACACAAGAGCCAGATGCAGATAGAAGCCCGGCTTCATCTCATACATATACTGTATCGCATAGACGGAGTCGGTGTGATATTGATATCGCAGGATCAGTTCATGAAATACATTGATGATCAAAACCAGCGAATCCACAAAGATCATAACGCCGGCAGACACCAAAAGCGCTTTTCTGGTGCGGGCCTTAACGATCCTGATCTGTGTAAATTTTATCATATAATAAAGCATGGACAGGATCAGCAGATCCAGACACACAAAATATGCGCTTGTGGAGAGGGATGCAGCAAAATAAGTCCTTGCCCCGATCCGCAATAGATAAGTGAGATTGACGGCGCAGGCGCTCATAAACATGATCCCTGTCACCAACGCCATATGATTTTTTCTTTTAAAAGTGACCACGGCACTGACAAAGGCGCATAGCGCCGCCAAGCCGCACAATATATAATACCAGATCATAAATCGTTCCTCTGCCTATTTATCTTATCTTCTAATGGTATCATATTTTTGTCCCTGTCTGCACCCTCTCCCACAACATAAATAGCCACAAACTTCATTGTTCCATTTTGTCTAAATTTGTTATCTGGTATGGTTAAAAAATCTTAATTTGGCACTTTCAAAAGAGCCATATAGTTATTATGATAGGAATAACAGCAAGAAAGGCGGTACAGAGATATGAAAAACGAGAAATTGTTAAAGGTTGTATTTACAGGCATTTTCGCCGCACTATCCTATGTGGTGTTCACCTTTTTGCAGATCAAGATCCCTCTTCCCGGCGGTGACGCCACCTCTATCCATCTGGGAAATGCGGTCTGCGTTCTGGGCGCCCTGCTTCTGGGCGGTGTATACGGTGGTCTGGGCGGCGCTATCGGCATGACCATCGGCGATCTGTTAGATCCCGTCTATGTAGTCTACGCCCCCAAAACCTTTTTCCTGAAATTCTGCATCGGCCTGATCACCGGTCTGGTCGCACACAAGATCGCTCATGTCAGCACCGAGACAGATAACCGCAAAGTCTTTCGGTGGACACTCATCGCCTCCGTCAGCGGCCTCTTGTTCAACGTGATCTTTGACCCGCTGATCGGCTACTTCTATAAGCTCATGATCCTGGGGAAGCCCGCAGCAGAGCTGACACTGGCCTGGAATATAACCTCTACCTCTATCAATGCGGTGACCTCCACGATCGTATCCGTGATGGTATATATGGCGGTACGGCCCGCACTGAAAAAATCGGGGTTGTTCTTTACTATAAAATAGAATTGTTTCATGAAAAGAGCCAGACCGTAATGTCTTCCGGACTGGCTCTTGATTATTTTGATTCCAACGGAACTACCGCCAGTGTCTTCCCCAAAGGAGCCAACACTTTCAGGATCGTGTCTAACTGCGGGCTGGTGCTGCCTTTTTCCATTCTTGCGATGACAGGCTGCTTTACTCCGCTTAATTCTTCCAGCTTTTTTTGACTTATCCCCTTTTCCTGCCTTGCCTTTATCAGTTCTCCGATAATAGACACCCTCAGATTACTCTCTGCTATTTCCTCAGGTGTGAATAATTCTTTCCTCACATCTTCCCAACTACTGCCGATTGCGCTATTATTCATTATCAATACCTCTTTCTTTCAAATCTGCCAGCTCTCTTTTTGCTTTTTCGATCTCTCTGGCAGGTGTTTTCCTTGTCTTTTTCATAAATTGATGTAGTAGGATAAAGCCGTCATTATCCCATGCCACAAATAGAATCCTATCCCTTAGCGGTCTTAATTCCCATATATCGCCATTAAGATGCTTCATATATGGTTCTCCAAAACAGTACCATAAACACTTAAAGCTTCGATATAATCATTTATTTTGTTTAACTTTATGCGACTGTCCTTATCTTTCTTACTGGCAAGACCTTTCATATACTCTATTACTGGCTCTTTGCCGCTTTTATCTCTGTAAAAATGAATCTTGTACAAGGTTATGATTCCTCCTGTAAAACAAATTATACTTTAAAGTTATTAGGGAGTCAATAACTAAAAAGTTATTGACCCCCTGATTTCAAGAAATGCAATATATGTGGTTTACATAATATTCATTCCTATCCTACGACCTGATTATCCTCCGGCATCACAATAGCCGCCACGATATAGAGTATTACTCCCATACCGACACTGGCCAAAGAGCACAGCGCCCAGATCAGGCGCACCAGTGTAGGGTCCACGTTCAGATATTCGCCGATACCCCCGCATACGCCGCACACCATTCTGTTTCCGGTAGATCTCGTTAATTTTCTCATATCGTTATCCATTCTTTTCTCCTCCTTTTTATCTGTTTTACAAATGCCACAAAATAATTAGTGCTCATCCTCAAAACTGATCGTTACACTTCCCATATCACACTCTATATCAAAGCGGCTGTCTTTTCCGGAATTCCACGATCTTGATGCAGCGAATCCGCCGTGGTCATGGTGCCCCACATGCACCTCCCCCATAGCGACCTCCACTTCATAGCTGTGATCATCCTCCGATCCTGTCAGTTCCATAGCCGCATTCCCCATACCGCAGTCCAGGGACAAATCTCCCAAAATTGTTCCATTGACTAAGGCCGTTCCCATGCCTATGGACAGAGCCAGCTTATCACTCGAGACAATATCTTCTATCACAAGTTCTCCGGCTCCCACTGTTACCTCCGCTGTCTGGATACCCAGAGCGCCTACAAACAGCTTCCCTGCGCCGACCTCAATATCTGCCTTGTCCGCCGACACTTCCATTATCTCACATTCTCCCGCTCCGATTGCTATATCCATTTCCCGCGCACTTAACGGCGTTGCTGCCACCAACAAACCCGCACCGAAATCAATTTCCAGCTCCCGGAAAGTATGATCAACCGGAATGCTCACATGAACTTCATCATTATCATGACTCTTCATCTTCCCTGCATTTCTCAGGCACAAAGTGCTGCCATCCGCCAGCCAGTAATAACGCAAATCGTCTCCCTCTACATAGACGCGTATCTGATCGTCCCTGGACTCTTCCAGATACAGAAAACAGTCCGCCATCTCAATATCCAGTTCCGTAAAGGCGTCCGCATTCATGGAAATGCCATTTTCCTGCCCTTCCGTAATGGCAAGATACCGTTCCTTCTCCCAATCCCTGCCGATCTCTCCGTTATTGTGAAAGAAACCAAGCTGCCAATTGCCGTCGGCACTCTTATGATATCCGAAAGGAATGCCTCCTATGCCGTTCATCTCCCGGATCTGCCGAAAACCGCCTAAAAGTCCACACACACCGCAGATGACTACACCTACCAGAAACAGGATCAGCGCTGTCATCAGACAGCCCTTGGTAAATTTTTTCATGCCTGTGCACCTCCTCTGTGAAATATTCTATTGCACAAACTTACGATTCCCCGTACCAATGCAGGAATAGCTATTCCAACAATGATCACCGTCAGCCAGACAAAGACCAGGCCCAGCGCCACCATGATCAGACCGCCGCCCATCAGGCACAAACCGCCAAGAGGTGCACCGAATATGGCCGCAATACCGATCACAAACAAGGCCGCTCCTACTACCGTCAATACTACCCCCACTACCAGAACCCCGATAAAGATACCAAACAATCCGGCCAACAGTCCGACAGAACCGCCAAAAATCCCACTCAAAACGCCGATCCAAACCGGTGACAGCAATACCGCCAGCAGGATGATAAGGGCTATTTTCCCGCCGGTCATGGACTCTTTCGGCTTCTGGGCTCCTGCATTTGGCTGTGTCCCATAGACGTCGCTGCCAGCATTTCCCTGTGACCCGTAAGTGTCTCCCTGCCTATTCTGACTGCCTCCCTGACCCGCATTCTGCATTTGCTCAGTTGACATAACTTGGTTCTTGCTTCTCTGTTCATAGCTGTAAAATCCGGATTCCGTAAATTCTCCTACGTTTCCGCCATCCGCAAGGCCCGCCTTGATGGACTTGGCGATCTCTTCCGGAGACCCCAGCGAAGCTATGGTGCTCTCCTCATTCCCCTCGCCTGCATCATCAAAATAATCATTGTAATATTGCAGCGCTTCCTCTCTCTCCGCAAGCGGTACATCCTGTAAAAGTGATGACAGCCTGCTCATAAATTCCGCTCTATTCATGCCTTATTCCTCCCTCAAAGATACTGTTTAATTTGGCAGAATACCGATACCACTCGCTGATATAAAGATTCAGCTGGGCCCTTCCCTTCTCCGTGATCCTGTAATAGCGCCTGTTACGCCCCGCACATTCCATGTCATAGATCTGCAGACATTCATCCTTCTGCAGCCTGCGCAGAACCGGATACAGGGTGGACTCGGATATCTCAATGACCAGCCGCACTTCCTGTGTGATCTTATAGCCATAGGTACCTTCCGTCTCATGGGACACCACAGCCAGCACAATGGCGTCAAGCAGCGCCGCTCCTGTGTTAAAAACCATGCAATATACTCCTTTCCTCCTTCTCACATATCTCATAAGGATATCTCCATATTTTGAACTATAATATTATTTATTGATGCAATATTATATGCCGTATAATATTGTTTCTGCACATACTATACGACATATAATATTGTTTGTCAACACATATTTTCTTAAATTTTATAACTAAAAAAACACTCAGTATTCCTGAGGGCCTATAATCTCTCTATGCTCCCGCATTGCGTTCCGCTCCTCCAGGTGCTATACTGAATCGAGCAATATATAAAAGGAGCTTTCCTATTATTATGACGTCAGAAAACAAGATTTGTTTCCAACACGGAATGCGGGACGGCTGCCCCATCGCGCTGGGCTATTTTGCCGTAGCTTTCACGCTGGGCATCGCTGCCAGAAATGCCGGGCTCTCCGCCCTGCAGGCTCTCATCGCCAGCGCTTTAAATAATGCCTCCGCCGGAGAATATGCGGGCTTTTCTCTCATCGCGGCGGGGAGTACTTATCTGGAAACCGCTATAATGACTCTAGTGGTCAACGCAAGATATCTGCTCATGTCCTGCGCTCTGAGTCAAAAATTAAAACCGGAAACGCCGCTGCGTCACCGGATGGCTATCGCCTATGATGTGACAGACGAGATCTTCGGTATCTGTGTGGCGCAGCCGGATCACTTAAATCCCTGGTATGCTTACGGCGCCATCGCCGTGGCAATCCCTGGCTGGGCCCTGGGTACATATTTTGGTGTTATCATGGGAAATGTGCTGCCGACCAGAGTGGTCAGTGCATTGAGTGTAGGACTCTACGGTATGTTTCTGGCCATCATCATTCCACCCGGCCGAAAAAACCGGGTGATCGCGGGTCTGGTGGCTGCCGGATTTGCATCGAGCTTTCTCGTGAGCCGCCTGCGTCTGTTTGAGAATATATCTACCGGCGCAAAAACCATTGCATTGACGATCGCTCTGGCCCTGATCGCGGCGGTTCTGTTCCCGGTCAGCACAGAGGAATCAGAGAAACAGGAAAAACAGGAGGAAAACAGACATGAACC
>CAMWMO010000129.1 GCA_947175305.1 uncultured Lachnospiraceae bacterium | reverse complement strand
GAATAAAAGGCCGTCCGCAAATTTAAGCTCCACCGCCTTATGGGCGGACAGCCAAGTTTCCGCATCCATGAGATGTGCAAGGCGCGTCCTCGATAAGCCCGTCTTGATCTCATAAGCATTGATGATGGACTCTTTTACTTCATCCAGCATGGCAATAGCCTTTTTCATCTCCTCGGAATCCCCGATTGCCACGGTCAGCGGGTTATGCACCATCATTAAGGCGGTGGGTGCCATGAGTACCGTTGTTCCAGCCATGGCGATCACACTGGCCGCGCTGGCGGCAATGCCGTCGATCTTCACCGTTACCGCGCCCTTATAGTCCATGAGCATGGTGTAAATCTGCGAGGCCGCTACACAGTCGCCGCCCGGCGAGTTGATCCAGACGGTAATGTCGCCCTCCCCGGAAAAAAGCTCCGCCTTAAAGGCCGCCGGTGTGATATCATCATCAAACCAGCTCTCCTCTGCAATGGTGCCGTTCAGATAAAGGGTGCGGTTCTCGTCAGAGTTCCGCACCCAGTTCCAGAATTTCTTCACTTGTTTTCCTCCGTTTCTGTTTTATTTCCCTGCCCCTTTTTGGCAAAGGCCCCGGCGTCAGACAGCTTTGTCATGGCACCGTTTACCAGATACAGGTCGCCGCCAAGCTCCGCAGGGATATGGTCGAGATTTTCTAACTCTCTGATATCGTTCGCGCTCATCCACCCATTCTGCCTTGCCACCGCATAACCGTTCATGCGGCTTTCATAATCGCCCCGCAGGAGCCCTTCCACATTAAAGCGGATAAAATACTCCTTCTTTTCGCTCTCCGTGAACAGGCGGCGCGACATGCTCTGCTCCCAGCGCATGAGCCACGGCTCCAAGGTATACTTGACAAATTCCAGAGACTGCTGCTCAATGTTTGAAAAACTGGATTTCTCCAAGTCGCCCACCATATGGGGCGGCACCCGGAAGATACGGGCAATCTCGTTGATCTGGAATTTCCGTGTCTCCAAAAACTGTGCCTGCTCCGGTGAAATGCCGATAGGCTGATATTTGAGCCCCTCCTCCAAGACCGCGATCTGGTGGGAGTTTGCACTGCCCCTAAACAGCTTGTTCCAGCTCTCCCGTACCTTATCCGGGTTTTTCAGTACGCCGGGATGTTCCAGCACGCCGCCCGGAGCCGCATCATTTGCAAAGAACTTTGCACCGTATTCCTCCGTGGCAATGGCAAGCCCCACGGCATTCTTCGCCATGGCCAGCGGCGAATATCCCACGATTCCGTCATAGCCAAGGCCGGGGATATGGAGCACCTGCTCCGGCGGCAGATATATCTGCCCGTTTTCCTGATCCGTCGGGGAATCGTCCGAGCCCCGCATATAAAGGTAATAGAGCTGGCCTTTGCTGTCCCTGTCAACCGTCATTTTGGAGGGCATCAGCGGATACAGGCCAATGACCTCGCCTTTGCCATTCCGTATGATCTGTGCGTAGGCATTGCCATATAAGAGCAGGTGGCCCATCAGCGTCTCCCGGAAATTGAACGAGGTCATTTCCGGGTTGGGTTCATCATGGAGCAGGTGGTACAGCGGATGGGTAAACGCCTTTTCCTTGCTCCCTTTTTCCGTATAGCGGTATACATGGAGGGGAAGCCCCGCCACCGCCTCGGACAGGATGCGGACGCAGGAATATACTGCCGTCATCTGCATGGCCGTCCGCTCATTCACCGGCTTGCCGCTGGTGGAGCTGCCAAAGAAAAAAGAAAAGCGGCTGCCCCCTAACGCATCCTGCACCCGACGCATATCCTCCGGTTTATCCCGTGCCTGAAACATCCGGTTAAAAATATTCATAGCAGCAAAATCCCCCTTTCGTCATAAACAGAGCTGCCATCCATGCCGCCGCACCGGATAGCCCGGTCAAGGGCCATGATAGTCGCCACAGCGCCGTCGATCTTCTCCGTGGATTTCTCCTTATCCGGCTTTAAGTTGCCCGCCGGGTCAGTCCGCACATGGATGTTGTCCATCATCCAGCGCAGTACCGGGTGGCCGCCATGGGCGAGCTGTCCGTCTAACGTCAGGCGCATGAGCTCCTTCGTGGGCGGCGACATATCCTTGAAGCCCTGCCCGAAGGGAACCACAGTAAAACCGAGGCCCTCTAAGTTCTGCACCATCTGCGTCGCGCCCCAGCGGTCAAAGGCAATCTCTGAAATGTTGTACTTCGTGCCAAGCTCCTCAATGAAGGCTTCAATGAAACCGTAATGCACCACGTTCCCCTCGGTGGTCTTTAGATACCCCTGCTTCTCCCACACGTCATAGGGGACGTGATCCCGGCGCACCCGGATTTCCACGTTGTCCTCCGGTATCCAGAAAAATGGTAAAATGCTGTATTTGTCGTCCGCATCCTCCGGCGGGAATACCAGCACAAAGGCTGTGATATCCGTTGTGGAGGAAAGGTCAAGGCCGCCATAGCACCTCCGCCCCCGGAGCGCTTCCGGGTCTACCGCAAAGGCGCATTTATCCCACTTCTCCATAGGCATCCACCGGACGGCCTGCTTCACCCACTGGCAGAGGCGGAGCTGCCGGAACAGGTTCTCCTCGGCGGGGTTCTGCCTTGCGCTCTCGCAGGCCGCTTCCAGCTTCTCCACGTCCACCGTGATACCAAGCGAAGGGTTCGCCTTGGCCCACACCTCATGGGAAGTCCAGTCGTCCCCCTCGTCCGCTCCATAGATCACCGGATAAAAAGTCGGGTCTATCTTGCGCCCGTCCAGAATATCCCGCGCCTTCTGGTGTACCTCATAGCAGATCGAGTTGGTATCATTGCCCGCCGTGGTAATGAGAAAATATAAAGGCTGTTTCCTTGCGTCGCCGGAGCCATGGGTCATAACATCATAGAGCTGCCGGTTGGGCTGTGCATGGAGCTCGTCGAATACTACCGCATGGACGTTCAGGCCGTGCTTGGAGTAAGCCTCCGCAGACAATACCTGATAGAAGCTCCCCAGCGGCCTGTAGATCAGCCGCTTTTGGGACAGCACAGGCTTGATGCGGGATTTTAACGCCGGGCACTGCTCCACCATGCCGCAGGCCACATCAAAGACAATGGACGCCTGCTGCCGGTCAGCCGCACAGCCGTATATCTCCCCGCCATGTTCCCCGTCGCCGCAGGTGAGCAGGAGCGCCACCGCAGCGGCAAGCTCTGATTTTCCCTGTTTCTTGGCAATCTCCACATAGGCCGTATTAAACTGGCGGTATCCGTTGGGCTTCACGATTCCGAACAGGTCGCGGATGATCTGCTCCTGCCAGTCGATCAGGTCAAAGTTCTGCCCGTACCACTCACCCTTGGTATGTTTCAGGCAGCCGATAAAAGCGACGGCCAGTTCCGCCAGCTCCTCGTTGTAATGGGAACCGTCGGCCATGAAACGGGTGGGCCGGTAAGTCTCTAATTTCCGCAATGGCAGACGCCTCCTTTCTGCATGATGCCATCAAAAAAGGAACCTCCCCGTAGGAAAGTCCCTTAAAGATTATTTTTAAGTTTTTACTGGCCGGGTCTATTTCCCAGCCTCATACAATACGTTTCTTGCGTAGGTAATGCAAAGGATTTCCTCCGGCGTATAGTCCGCACTCCGCCCGAAAAGCTCCGCAAACTTCCGGCGATCAGCCGCTGCAAGGCTATATGAATTATAGTGGCTGCCGCAGTCCCCGCGCAGAGAGGATGCCTCCGTTTTGAATGTAAACTCGGTGCCGTCCTTGCGTATGGTGACATTGACCGTTTTCGCAGAGGTCGCCGCCATTACCGCCGATATTTTCTTAATTAGATGCACCGGGTTTTCCGTATCCGCCAGAATGGCCCGATATTCCTTCAAGACCGCATCCCTGTACAGGAAATCATACAGCATGTTCTCCTGATTCTCCGCCATATAGGCCGCCGCTTCCTTTTGTGCATATCCCTCCGGGTCTAAGATATAGGCAAGCAGGGAATCCTCCTTCCATTGGCCCGGCCCGTAATTACAGCAAAATACAGGCGGCTCAAAATCCACCGTATCCAGATAATGCTTGCGGGCGGCTTCCCGCGCAGAATGTTTATAGACATAATCCAGTCTGCTAAGAAGCTCGCTGTTCGTAAGCTCCGTTACCTGCAGGTTGTTCCGGTCATTGCCGACAGCCGCCTCCACCTTTTCCCGGACAGCCGCCTTTAGCTGCTCCCGGAGCGCCTCGGCTGAACGCTTCTGCAGCGGTTCCGGGTCATCCTCTATGCTGGCAAGGTCATGTTCCACGTCATAGAGCAGGCCGTCCTTCCTGCAGTAAATCCCCACATATTTGAACGTGCTGTCCCGCTTCATTCCCTCCTTGTCGTACCGTCTCTGGCAGAACAGATATTCAAAGTCCGGGGATTTTTCCACCCGGATCACGATATAGCCATAACCTTTTTCCCGAAAATAGCACTGTCCCATATCGCCCGAAGACAGCCACCTTGTAAATGTATCATTCATGCTCTTTGCTCCTTCCCCTGTAATCTACATGTTTACATTGCTCTACCGTGGCCGCCAGCATATCCGCCAGCAGGGTTTCAAACTCCCCCTTATCAATCACAATTTTCATGTTCACGCTCTCAAAGGGGAAATAGGCCCCGGCCTCATGGTCGTACCGGCACGTCCACCATTCGTCGCCGCCGTTCACCTGATTGCAAAAGAATAAATCCCGGTATACCACCCCCTGCCGTATGCTCCAATTCCCATGTTCAAAAAATAACTTCAACATGGCAATATCCTCATACTCACAAAAGGTATAGGGGCTGTCTGCCTCCAAGCAGGGATCATCCTGAAACGGGATGCCGTGCTTTTTCAGCCAGCAGTTGCGCTGGCATAGTGCCACCAGCGTTTCCTGCAGTTCCGGGGAAATGTCTTTTCTTGCCACCCGCATGGGGCCGTATGTTTTCTCGTATTCTTCTCTAAAGTCGCCCATAGCCGCCCTCCTTACATTGCATACCCAGCGCACCGGATAATTTCTTTGATTGCATTCATGGCCCGCTTGGGGCTGGAATAGTCGCGGGTGTCAGTATGCTTCCCGTCCTTAAAAAGCTGGATTACGGGTACACCGAAGCTGAGATACGCCGCGATCCGGTAAGTGCTTTCCTGCTCGCCATAGAAAGCAACCGGTACGGTATGCCGCCATGTACGCTCATAGATGAACTGTCCTTCGCGGGCAGTCGCTCCGAGATACTGAAAGCCATTGTCGTGCATAAGCTCCACGAAAGCCGCCTGTTTCATTTCATTTGTCTGTTTCATATGGAAAACCTCCTTTGTTTGATGTTGTCAGAGATTACTCTGGAACACCTAAAAAGACAAGGCTCCACAACAAAAAAAGCCCGGAAATTCAGGCTTTTTCGCTTTATTTTAATAGCGGGAATGAGCAATATAAGCGATTTCCCAAATGGCGTCTTTCAGGCCGCTTTTGATATTCTGCTCTGCGCCAACCTTCGGATTCGGCTTGCCCTCCACCACCATGTAACACTCAATGATATCTCCGTCCGGCCTGCGGGCGTGAAGCCATTCCATATCCGGTATAGAAGAATCCAGATCAATGATGAAGCAGTTTTCCTTTTCCTCTAAATAGTCCAGATATCCCCAGCGGATACGGATGCGGCTCTTGCCGATACTTTTCACAGACCAGCGCCAGTTCGTATCCTTCCTGTTTTCCTCTGCTACCAGCTCCCGGATATAGTCCTTGTAATTTCTTAAGTCGATCATGGGTATTCCCTCCTGTTTGTTTTTGGTGTGACACAGATTACTCTGGGATATCCC
>CAMWMO010000128.1 GCA_947175305.1 uncultured Lachnospiraceae bacterium | reverse complement strand
AAACTCTGCCCACCATCAGGCCATAAACCGCCCCGGGAAGGATCTGATTCCGGTCTGCCGCGCCGGGGACAATGTGATCGAAGGGCTGATGCACACGACGCTGCCCATCCTGGCCGTCCAGTGGCATCCGGAGCGCCTGCCTGCAAAGGACGGTGAGCCTCTCTTTCACTACTTTCTGTCCCTCTCTACAGTTTCGCCTCTAAGTGCTCGATATTCTTGATCAATACACTGACCGTCCCGTCCGGATTTGTGATAAATTCCACGCACCTGGGATTCTTATACTGCTCCATGGGGATTTTGATCTCGATCCCCGTATCCGTGAAAAGGTGCTGACTCTGGTATTTGCGCACCGTATTTTCACTCTGGGGTTCGATCCGCTCCCGCACCATATTATACTTTTCCATTTTATCTTGGAAGGCGGTCTTTAACTCCGGCTGATCGTCAAAGATCTTTTCCGCGATCTCCTCCACCTCGAAGCCGCCGTTCTCCGCGATCTCCTCCTGAATAATGCTCTTGGCGCGCATCTGCCGTTCAAACCGCTCCACCTCCGCGAAGCCGTCCTTCTGTACGCTCTCCACGGCGCGTCCCACGATGGACAGCTTCGACTTGTGAGAGAGATGGGCGCTGCACTTTAAAAAGAGAAAAGAAAAGTAATCCGTCTTCTCCCCGTTCACCTCATATTTTTTCTCCACCACCTGCAGGGAAAGGTCGGAGAGCCGGATCACCGCCGCCTCCGAAAGCCGCTGGCTCTCCGAGGGCAGAATGGACTTGTGGCGGATCAGCTCGTTGCTGTTTCCCTCTCCCCCGTCAAGAGGCATCGTCCTGTGGGTGTAGAGGGACTTGTAATTCATCTTAAGGAGCGCAAGATATTCCTCCTCCCCCTCCTTAAACCGCACCACCATAAGATCCGCCGGGGGAATGTCGATGTTCGCATTCATGATCTCATACAAACGCGATGCGATCTCCTGGCTTACCGGAATGAAATCCTCGTCCTGATAATCGGAGAGAAGCCTGTATATCTCCGACTCCCGCTCATAGAAACGGCACTCTCTGGCATCGTCTCCCATGCAGATCCGCCCGATATGCTCCCGCACAAACTCCGCCACCTCCGAGCCGTACTCCAGCTCCGCGTCCGAGAGCACAGGCATCCCGATGGTGGAATCCAAAATATGTACGATGAGGTGCTTTATCCTGATATCTTCTTTATTCATGATGAAATCCTTTCTTAATCCTTATCTAACCGTCTGGCACTGCTCAGTATTTGTCCGGATAATCCGTCCCGGTCTCACTCTGCATTAAGTTTACATAATATTCCGGATCCTGTTCCATCAAGAGCATCGTATGGAAAGCCTCGAGAAGCATTTTATCCCCGTTGCTCTTCATCTCGCTCCGGTCTCTGTCCAGCTGCGCTTTAAAGTGATCCATCTGCCAGACCATGATATCGATCAAACTGTAGCCCGCCACCTTATGAGCACAGAGAAAATCCTGATGCTCCAGATAATATAAAAACTCGCTCGAAACGCCCTCTGAAGCCGTGAGCATTGCAAAAAAACTCTCCAAGAAGCTTTCGTCCTCCCCGGCATAATGGCAAAGCGCTTTCGCCCAGGCGTAGGCTCTGGTTTTTTCTTCCTCTTTCATTCTTTTTTCCTCTCATTCCGCATAGGATATGCTAACAAACTCCGGATGTATCTTCTATGGCTCTCTTAGAACAGATCAACGATATTTTATGGGGCCTCCCCATGATTGCACTGCTCCTTGGCACTCACATTTACTTTACCTGCAAACTGCATTTTCCGCAAAGACATCTTCCCGAGGCGATCCGTCTCTCCCTTTTTTCTACGGAAGCGGGCGGAAATAATCTCTCTCCCTTTTCGGCTCTTGCCACCACTCTGGCGGCAACCCTTGGCACCGGCAATATCATCGGTGTCTCCACCGCCGTGGCTCTGGGCGGCCCCGGCGCTATCTTCTGGTGCTGGATCACCGGGATTCTGGGAATGGCCACCGCCTACGGCGAGTGCTATCTGAGCGTCCTTTACCGCCAGCAGAAGGCAGACGGCGTCTATGCGGGTGGACCCATGTATGTGTTAAAAAACGGTTTACATAACAATAAGCTTGGCTGTCTGTATGCCCTGTGTACCCTGGCAGCCGCTTTCGGCGTGGGCTGTACCACCCAGGCCAACTCCGTCACCCGGGCAACCACCTTAAGCTTCGGTCTCTCCCCCCATCTGGTGGGGATCGTCTTAGCTGTCCTGACCGGCGCTGTGATCCTGGGCGGCATCAAGAGCATCGGCAGCCTATGCGAACGCACCGTGCCCGCCATGACTTTTCTCTATCTTCTCGGCTGCTTCCTGCTGCTGATTCTCTACCGCCGCCAGCTCTTTACCGCCATCGTCTGGATCTTAAAGGACGCCTTCTCTTTCACAAGCCTCACCGGCGGTATCGCAGGCGCAGGTCTACAGCGGGCGCTTCGCTACGGCATCGCCAGAGGACTCTTTACCAACGAGGCCGGCATCGGCACCTCCGCCATCGCAGCCGCCTCCTCCCACACCGAGAATCCCCGTCTCCAGGCCTATGTGTCCATGACCGCTGTTTTCTGGGATACGGTGGTCATGTGTCTGGTGACAGGTCTGGTCATCGTCTGCAATATGCTCTACGATCCGGCCTCCGTCTCCGGCGTCGCCGAGACCGATCTGACCGCCGCCGCGTTCGCCCATCTTCCTTATGTGGGAGACGCCTTTTTAACCATCTCATTGTGCGCTTTCGCCGTCACCACTCTCATCGGCTGGTCCTATTTCGGGGAAACCGCTACAGAATATCTGACAGGCAGCCGGGGCGTGCCGCTGTATAAGCTTGTCTATATCCTGATGATCTATCTGGGCGCGATCATCCCCATGCGGCTGGTATGGGAGAGCACCGATCTGATCAATGCGCTTATGGCGCTGCCGAACCTGCTGGCTCTCTGGACGCTGCGGCGGCAGATCCGATCATGATATCAGCCGTTATTTATTTTGTGCCACCGCCCTTTTTTCGTGCCCTCTGCAGTAAGCATAAAAGCCCACACAAATCAGCGCGGAGAGCAGAGAACCCAGGGGCGCCGCCCATCCCATAGGATAGAGGTCATCCGGAAACCAGCGGCTTGCAAGGTATGCACCCGGAATACGAACCAGCACGATCGCCGTGATATTATGTATAAAGGAGATGCCAGCCTTCTGATCTCCGCAGAAATATCCGCTGAAACAAAAATGTATGGCGGCGAAAAGCGTATCAAAGGCATAGGAGCGCATATAAGCGCAGCCTGCCGCCAGCACCAGCGCATCTCTTGTAAACAAGCCCACCAGCGTATGCGGCAGAAACTGATTGTACAGCGCACACAGAGCGCCCCAGCATACAGTGATGCAAAGACCGTACCCCAGAGAGGCTCTGGCCCGCTCCGGCTTGTCCGCCCCCATATTCTGGGCCGTGATAGCCGAGATTGCCGAGAGGAATGCCGACGGCACCAGGAACATAAAGCCGATCAGCTTCTCTACGATCCCCACTGCCGCTGATGCGATCAATCCTCTGCTGTTGGCGATCACCGTGATTACGATAAATGCCACCTGAATCAGACCGTCCTGACAGGCAATGGGCACCCCCACTTTACAGATCTGGGAGACCGCCTCTTTGTCTATCCGAATATCCTGTCTCTTCACCCGAAAGCCAAGATCCTTTTTGCGCAGTACAATGAAAGCAAAGAGCACGCTCACCGCCTGTCCGAAGATCGTAGCAAGAGCCGCGCCCGCCGCCCCCAAACCGGCCCCTACAAACACAAAGTCCAGCACGATATTGACCACGCATGCCACCGCCACGAAATACATGGGCCGCTTGGAATCGCCCGCCCCCCGGAAGATACTACAGATCACATTGTAGGCCGTGATAAAGGGCACGCCCGCAAAGCAGATGCAAAGATAGATCCGCGTCTGTGCGACCGCCTCCGCCGGCGTGAGCATTACACTCGTTATTAAATTAACACTGAGTAACAGCCCAGCCGTGAGCACCCCCGCAAAGGCCAGGAAAAAGAGCACCGACGCTCCCACTGTCTCCGCCGCTTTGCGTTTGTCTCCGGCTCCCACGCATCTGCCGATCCGTACGGTGGCTCCCATAGAGAGTCCCACGATGATCACCGTGAGCATATGCATCACCTGACTGCCGATCGCCACCGCCGTAGTGGTCTCTGATCCGTTATACAGACCTACCACAAACAGATCCGCCATGCCGTAAAAGGTCTGCATAAAGCAAGCCAAAAGATACGGGAGCGCAAACCGTATCAGGTTTTTTCCCACGCTCCCCTTTGTCAGATCATTCCCTTCCACTCTACTGTCCTTCCTCAATTTATCCAATAAAACAACAACCGTATCTCATTTATCCAAGCGCTACATCCAGTATCATCATGATCACAAACCCGAAGGCCACGCCCACCGTTCCGATATTGCTGTGCTCTCCGGCCTGGGCCTCCGGGATCAGCTCCTCCACCACCACATAGATCATCGCTCCTGCCGCAAAAGCGAGAAATATGGGAAGTGCGGAGACAATCTGCTCCGCCAGCAAAATCGTGATAAAAGCGCCGATCGGTTCCACGATACCGGATAAGGCGCCGTAAACAAATGCGCGCCCTCTGGAAACGCCCTCACTTCGCAGCGGCATGGAGATGATAGCGCCCTCCGGGAAGTTCTGAATAGCGATACCGATGGCCAGGGCAAAAGCGCCCGCCATAGTGATCGCCGCATCCCCGATCAACGCCCCCGCAAAAGTCACGCCCACGGACATGCCCTCCGGAATATTGTGCAGGGTCACCGCCAGGACAAGCATAGTGGTTTTTTTTAACGTGCTCTCCACACCCTCCGGTTCCGTACTCTCCAAATGCAGATGCGGGATCAGACTGTCCAACACTAAAAGAAACGCCATGCCGCCTAAAAAGCCCGCAGTGGCCGGAAGCCACGCGATCTGTCCCTGTTCCTGCGCCATATCAATGGCCGGAATCAGAAGCGACCACACCGATGCGGCGATCATAACGCCCGATGCAAAACCCAGAAGAAGCTTCTCCACTCCCCTGTGCATCTCCTTTTTCATGAAAAAAACCATCGCCGCACCGAGCGTAGTCCCCAGAAAAGGAATCATCAATCCTGCAAATAGCTGCATATTCTGCCTGACCTCCCGTTTGTAGCAGTCTCTTTCTCTATTTCACCTTAACCTTATATTTTACCGTGACCGGCTTCACATTATCCGCCTGTTCACTCAGACGTACCTGTAATTGCAGGGTGTAGGTCTTTCCCTTAACGGCACGCCCCGTGCGATTCATGCTAAGCGTCCCCTTCCCCTCCTTATTATATTCATATTCATAAGTAAAGGCATCCGTGTTTCCCGCAAGGGTCACTTTCTCGATTTTAGGTTCATCCGCACCCTTCAAGACTGCATTCATATCAATCTCCACGGAATTGTAAGTGCCGCTGTACATAAGGGCAGTTGCTGGTGAAGCGGTTATCTTCGCACTGCCCTGCTTCACCTGGAAGCTCACCGAGGATAAGGTGAACTCTTCCGTGTCATCATTCATATTTTTCATCTTTATAACAGGTGTTATTATATATTTATATTTAGTCACCAAAGTCTCGTTCGGTTTTGCCCGCAACTCGATCCTTGTTCCGCTCTCATCCAATTTTGCCGTAAACAGATGAGCGTCCCGGCCAACCAGCCGCACCGACTGAATTTCTCCGTTGAGAGCCTTAAAAGAGGGCGTCAGCGTCATAT
>CAMWMO010000127.1 GCA_947175305.1 uncultured Lachnospiraceae bacterium | reverse complement strand
CCGATATACCGACGCTTCATATTGTAGTAAGTTTTATCATGCATTTTCGATTTTTGATCTCCTGGGTGATTCTGACCTTTATCTTCGCGATGATTTACGCTTTTGTACCCAGCAGGAAGCTCCGTTTCAAACAGCAGCTTCCGGGAGCGGCTTTTGCAGCGGTGTTGTGGAGTGCGGCTTCCTTTGCCTTTGCCGTGTATGTGGATCATTTTAACGGCTTTGGCACCTACGGAAGCTTGACCACAGTAGTCATTTTGATGCTCTGGTTTTATATGCTGATGTATATTTTGATGATTGGCGCTCACGTCAACAGATATTTCGGGCCGGTTTATAAATTTCTGTTCGGGTGGCTTGACAAGTCGAGAGAAAGTCACTAAAATAGCAGATAGGTTAAAAGCGAGGAAGGTGTTCAGTAGGAAATCTTTTTCCGTCAGAGAGAGGGAATCATCGGCTGTAAGTTCCCTTCGGTTCAGAATATTTCCGAATTTCCCACCGGAGCTGTCTGGGTGAACTGATTTACCGCAAAATGGATAAATCTCAGTAGCACAGGACGTGGCGGCACGTTACGCCGAGTGGAGTGTCCGTTGCATCGGCGAAAACGTCCGGAAGCAATGGGAAATTGGGTGGTACCGCGGATTATATTCGTCCCATGTGTCTTATGACGCATGGGATTTTTTTGCGCGAATAAGCAGAGTCAGAAAACAGAAAAATCAATAGAAAAAGGAGAGCGGCTATGAAGGAGAAATTGGAACAGATCAAGGCGGAGGCACTGCGCCAGATCGAGGCGAGCGACGCCCTGGATCGACTCAATGAAGTCCGGGTCAATTATCTGGGCAAAAAGGGAGAGTTGACGGCAGTATTAAAGAGTATGAAGGATGTAGCGCCGGAGGATCGGCCCAAGGTGGGACAGCTTGTCAATGAGACCCGTGAGGAGATTGAAAGGGTTTTGGAAGCATCCGTCAAGAAAATGGAGCGGGCGGTCAGAGAGGCCAAGCTTAAAAAGGAGGTCATCGACGTAACACTGCCGGCGCAGAAAGCAAACATGGGACACCGTCATCCGAACACCATCGCTCTGGAGGAAGTGGAGAGAATCTTCATCGGCATGGGCTACGAGGTGGTAGAAGGGCCCGATGTGGAGAGGGATTATTATAACTTCGAGGCGTTGAATATCCCCGCGGATCATCCCGCAAAGGATGAGCAGGATACCTTCTATATCACCGGAGACATTCTGCTGCGGACACAGACCTCGTCCACCCAGGTGCACGAGATGGAGAAAGGGAAACTCCCTATCCGTATGATCGCGCCGGGGCGGGTATTCCGTTCCGATGAGGTGGATGCGACTCATTCCCCCTCCTTCCATCAGATCGAGGGACTGGTGATCGATAAGAATATTACTTTTGCGGATCTGAAAGGAACGCTTGCGGAGTTTGCGGCAGAGCTGTTCGGCGAGGAGACCAAGGTCAAATTCAGACCTCACCATTTCCCCTTTACAGAGCCCAGCGCGGAGATGGATGTGAGCTGCTTTAAGTGCGGCGGCAAAGGCTGCCGGTTCTGCAAGGGCGAAGGCTGGATCGAGATTCTGGGGTGCGGTATGGTGCATCCTCACGTATTGGAGATGAGCGGAATCGATCCGGAGCAGTATACGGGTTTTGCCTTTGGTGTAGGATTGGAGCGTATCGCGCTGTTAAAATATGAGATTGACGACATGAGACTGTTATATGAGAACGATATCCGCTTCTTGAAGCAGTTCTAAGCATTGTAGGAAAGGAATGGTTTAAAAATTATGAATACAGCATTATCATGGATCAAGGCTTATGTGCCGGAGCTTTCCTGCACGGATCAGGAGTATATGGATGCGATGACGCTCTCCGGTACTAAGGTAGAGGGATATACCAGACTTGACAAAAATCTGGAGAAGATCGTGGTGGGGCAGATTGAAAAGATCGAAAAGCATCCGGATGCGGACAAACTGATCGTCTGTCAGGTCAATATCGGAAAAGAGGTCATTCAAATCGTCACAGGAGCGCCCAATGTGAAGGAGGGCGATAAGGTGCCGGTGGTTTTGGATGGCGGTAAAGTGGCGGGAGGCCACGATGGCGGACCGTTGCCGGAAGAAGGGATTGTGATAAAGGCAGGAAAGCTGCGAGGTGTGCCCTCCAACGGTATGATGTGCTCCATTGAGGAGTTGGGCTCCAGCCGGGATATGTATCCGGAAGCGCCGGAGCTTGGTATATATATTTTTGAGGATGATGTGGAAGTAGGCGCAGATGCGGTGGAAGCGCTGGGCCTTCGGGATACCGTATTTGAGTATGAAGTCACCTCAAACCGCGTAGACTGTTATAGTGTGATCGGTATCGCCAGAGAGGCGGCGGCTACCTTCAGAAAACCTTTTATCCTGCCGGAAGTGGCAGTGAAGGGCAACGGCGAAAAGGCGGAGGACTACATTTCTGTGGAAGTGCAGGACAAGGAACTGTGCCCCAGATACTGTGCGAGAGTGTGTAAGAATATCAAAATCGGTCCTTCCCCCAAGTGGATGCAGAGACGCCTTGCGGCAAGCGGGATCCGTCCCATCAATAATCTGGTGGATATCACGAACTATGTGATGGAAGAGTACGGACAGCCCATGCATGCCTACGATCTCAGCACCATTGCAGGGAATAAGATCATCGTCCGCCGTGCCAAGAACGGGGATGTGTTCCAGACCCTGGACGGACAGGAGCGGAAGCTGGATGAGGATGTTCTGATGATATGCGATGCGGAGAAAGAGGTGGGCATTGCCGGAATCATGGGTGGTGAAAATTCCAAGATCACCGATGATGTGACCACAGTGCTCTTCGAGGCGGCTACCTTTATCGGTGCTAATATCCGTAAATCGGCGAAGCGCGTGGGCCTGCGCACGGATGCATCCGGCAAGTTTGAAAAAGGACTTGATCCTCACAATGCGGAAGCTGCCATCAACAGAGCCTGCCAGCTCATTGAGGAGCTGGGCTGCGGAGAAGTTGTGAGCGGTATCGTAGATGTGAAGGGCGAACTGAAGGAGGAAGTGGTGCTTCCTTTCGAGCCGGAAAGCTACAATAAGCTGCTGGGTACGGATGTCTCCGAGGCGGAAATGCTGGAGATCTTTAAAATGATCGAGGTGCGCTATGATGCGGAGAAGAAGGAACTGATCGTGCCCACTTTCCGGCAGGATATTTTAAGACAGTGCGATATTGCGGAGGAAGTGGCGCGGTTTTACGGCTATGACAAGATTCCCACAACTCTTCCTACCGGTGAGGCCACCACGGGCAAGCTGCCCTTTAAGCTGCGCATAGAGCAGAAGGCAAGGGATATTGCGGAATACTGTGGCTTCTCTCAGGGCATGTGCTATTCCTTCGAGAGTCCTAAAGTATTCGATAAGCTGTTGCTCTCCGCAGACAATCCGGCTAGGAAAGCTATCACTATAGCCAATCCGCTGGGGGAAGATTTCTCCATTATGCGAACACTTTCTTTAAACGGAATGTTGACCAGCCTTGCTACCAACTATAACAGACGAAATAAGAACGTACGCCTGTATGAGCTGGGGAATATCTATCTGCCGAAGGCCCTGCCTTTGACAGAGCTTCCTGAGGAGCGGATGCAGTTTACACTAGGCATGTACGGAGAGGGAGACTTCTTTACCATGAAGGGTGTGCTGGAGGAGTTCTTTGAGTGCATCGGCATGAAAAAGAAAGCGGTCTATGACCCGAAGGCGAACAGAAATTATCTGCATCCGGGAAGACAGGCGAACATTTTATATGAGAACAAAATCATCGGATATCTGGGCGAGGTACACCCGGAGGTCTGCGACAATTATGATCTGAAGACCAGAGCCTATGTGGCTGTTCTGGATATGCCTGAGATCCTTCCTTTTGCCACCTTTGACCGGAAGTATGAGGGAATTGCGAAATATCCTGCAGTGCTCCGTGATATCAGTATGGTGGTGCCCAAGGAAGTCATGGCGGGGCAGATCGAAGCGATGATCGCGCAGCGCGGCGGTAAGATCTTAGAGGATTACCGGCTCTTTGATATCTACGAGGGCGACCAGATCAAGAAGGGCTATAAGTCCATGGCATATTCCATCACCTTCCGCGCTTTAGACAGAACCCTGGAAGAGGCGGATGTGTCAGGCGCTATGAAGAAGATCTTAAATGGCCTGGAAGGCATGGGCATCGAGCTGAGAAGTTAAGAAGTGCAAAAAAGAAAGGAGCTGTGACATGGAACAGAAAAATACCTGGGAGACCTACAATGCGAAGCAGTTAAAGGAAGTGGATGTTTTCGCAAGAGAATATATGGATTTTTTGGACAACGGAAAGACGGAGAGAGAGTGCATCGACCAGATCGTGAATACCGTGGAAGCTGCGGGCTATCAGGAGCTTGAGGCATTGATAAAGGACGGGAAAAAGTTAAAGACAGGAGATAAGGTCTACTCTGTGTGGATGAATAAGTCCATCGTATTTTTCCAGATCGGTCAGGAGAAGATGGAGAACGGCATGAATATCCTGGGGGCTCACATCGATTCTCCCCGGCTGGATGTCAAGCAGAATCCTCTTTATGAGGACGGCGGCTTCGCCTATCTGGATACTCACTATTACGGCGGCGTGAAAAAGTACCAGTGGGTGACGATCCCACTTTCCATTCACGGCGTGGTGGTGAAGAAGGATGGAAGTACCGTGGAGATCAACGTGGGAGAAAACGAGGACGATCCGGTGTTTTTTGTCTCCGATCTTTTGATCCATCTGGCGTATGAGCAGCTTGAGAAGAAAGCAAACAAAGTGATCGAGGGTGAAGCCCTGGATATCATTGTGGGGAATAAGCCCCTTGTGGTGGATAAGAAGAAAACGGAGGATGAGGAGAAGAGCGCACAGAAAGATGCCGTGAAAAAGGGCATTCTGGATATTCTGGAGAAGAACTATGGCATTGCGGAGGAGGATTTTGTTTCCGCGGAGCTTGAGGTGGTGCCTGCGGGAAAGGCCAAGGAGGCCGGATTTGACCGGAGCATGATCTTGTCCTATGGGCAGGATGACCGCGTATGCGCATTCTCTTCCATGAAAGCAATGCTGGAGCTTCCGGCTAAGACGAAACGGACAGCTTGCTGCATTCTGGTGGATAAGGAGGAGATCGGCAGTGTAGGGGCAACCGGTATGCAGTCTAAATTCTTTGAAAATGCAGTGGCGGAGGTCATGAATCTGCTGGGTGAATACAGTGATCTGAATCTGCGCAGATGTCTGGCGCATTCCTGTATGCTTTCTTCCGATGTGAGCAGCGCTTACGATCCCACCTATGCGTCCAGCTTTGACAAGAAAAATGTGGCTTATCTGGGCGGCGGCATGGTGTTTAATAAGTTTACAGGAAGAGGCGGAAAATCCGGTTCCAACGACGCTAACGCGGAGTATCTGGGGCATATCCGGGCAATCTTTGAGAAAGAGAAGGTGAACTTCCAGACGGCTGAGCTTGGCAAGGTGGATCTGGGCGGCGGCGGTACGATCGCCTATATTCTTGCGCTTTACGGCATGAATGTGATAGACAGCGGCGTGGCTGTGCTCAATATGCATGCGCCCTGGGAGGCCACCAGCAAGGCGGATGTGTACGAAGCTAAGCGGGGCTATGTGGCATTTTTAGAGAATGCCAATATGTGAGGATAAGTAATGACAGAATTAAAGACGTCGGATTTTTATTTTGATCTGCCGCAGGAGTTGATCGCACAGGATCCGCTTGAGGACCGATCGGCTTCTAGACTGCTGGTATTACACCGGGAGACCGGAGCGGTGGAGCATCATACATTTAAAG
>CAMWMO010000126.1 GCA_947175305.1 uncultured Lachnospiraceae bacterium | reverse complement strand
ATAGGGAAACTTTGTCTGGAGGATGGCAGTTATCAGCAGGGCGCCGATCTGCTCTATGTGACCAGCAACCACAGTGAAAAATCGGATTCCTCGGTAACCACAGCCGGGATGTTGGGCAGACTGCAAGCATTTGACTTGTCTGGTCAAGGATTGCTGTGGAGTTATGAGGTATCTGGCAATTGGCTTTATGATGTGGGTTTTGCACGAAAGGAGGGCAGCAGCTATCTTTTGTGTCAGAAGTACAGTGAAGCCATGCTGCTTGACAGAAGGAACGGGGCGCTGATCGATACCTTTTCTTTCGGGTCTGAGGTCGTTAAGACCGGTTCCTATACGAATACGGATGATTTTATGGCGTTTACAAGAGACGGGACATGGCATTATCTGAACACGGAGCGCTTGGAGGATGTGGTGGGCGTGACTTTTTCCGACTGTACTTCTTCCAATGTGAAGGATTTTGCTATGGGAGACGGCTACTGTGTGACTCTGCCCTATGGCAGCAATCGGATCACGGTGTATCAGACGGCGCGCGGCGAGGGAATGGAAGTATTTTACGAGGGAGAGGATAGCTACAGACAGGCGCAGATTAGCGCGGACGGAAAGCTTCTGGCGGCGGCGAGGTATGATGACGAATGTAACACCTGTGTGGAGATGTTTGATACGACAGAGAGAAAGCTGATCTGGACTTATGAGGATACAGCCTATTATGAGGCGATGACCCTTGGTGATTTCGATGGGGATGGGACAGAGTCGCTGCTGGTCGTCACCAAGGATGCATATCATATCATAAATCCTGTGGATGGGACTGTCCTGCGGACCGTGGCATTTGAAAACGGAGGTCTGGAGTATCTGGGCATAGATCGAAATAATGGGGCGCTTTCGATGCGGGATTACCACACTTTGTACAGCTACCGGCTTGCGGACGGGGAACTACTATATGTAGAGACCCTCGCGGATGGTATCACGGCTGTATGCAGCGGACGGCCTTTTTATGCGGTGGCTTCGAAGGAGACGGACAGTCTGCTCTTTTATCAGATGGGAGAAGAAGGCGTTTATATGGATCCCCCGCAGGAGAGTATGGATGTGGAATATCTGGAAACCATGTTCTTTGATGAGGATGACAATGATCTCTATCTGGTCTATAAAGACGGAAGAGTGCTTATTTACTTTGTGAACTGGGATACCAAGGAGGATGTCTATTTCTGCGGCGGTCATGGCAAATATGAGGGGCTTTCCGAGAAGATGAACCGGTATGAAGCGGTAGAGGGAGCGGATTTTGGCCTTTTGTGCGGAAGCAGCGACGTTTACCAGATAGACCTGCGGGAGGGACAAATGTACAGTAAACGTTCCCATATCCGCGGCTATCTGGCATATGATGCCGCATCCGAGACCTTGTATCTGCACAACGGAGGCAGGATCTATACATCCCCCTTATATTCCATGGAGGAGATCGTGGATCTGGCAGAGAAGGCACTGGATGCCAGCAGTTATTGGAATTGGACGGAATCGCGTGAAAAGATGTTCTAGTTGCTCACAGCAGAGGCTGTTTCGCAAAGAACATCTAAGTTTCACGCTGGAGAATGCCTGAAATGAGGCATTCTCCGCACGGATTTGGGGATTCCGGGTCTTGCAGTTTTACAAAAAAAGTGTATAATAATGTTGTATGGTTTTTAGTAGAGACGATTACAGAGTGCGACAAGGAGGAATTTGATCATGGGATTAACATTGTTATTGGGTGGTTTTGTTGTGGTAGTGATCATTCCTGTTGTGATTTCCGTGGTGTCGGCAGTGGTGTCCGGCGTTGCGGCGGCAGTTGAGGATGAGGAAGATTGACCTTAATCAGTCGAGTTTAAAAAATAGGGCAGAATTCCACGATGTGGAGTTTTGCCCTTTTGAGACAGAGGGAGGGAACGGAACGTGGAATCCAAAAATTTTATTGAACAGATCATAGATAAGGATCTGGCAGAGGGTGTCTATGACACTGTGCACACCAGGTTTCCACCGGAACCCAACGGCTATCTGCATATCGGTCATGCGAAGAGCATTCTTTTAAATTCCGGTCTGGCAGAGAAATATGGCGGCAAATTCAATATGCGTTTTGACGATACCAATCCGACTAAGGAGAAGAGTGAGTTCGTGGAATCCATCAAGGCCGATGTGAAGTGGCTGGGAGCGGATTTTGAGGATCGTCTGTTTTTTGCCTCCGATTATTTCGACCAGATGTATGAGGGAGCGCTGAAGCTGATCAAAAAGGGCAAGGCTTATGTGTCGGATCTGACGGCGGAGCAGATGCGTGAGTATCGGGGAACGCTGACAGAGCCGGGACGCGACGATCCGAACAGAGACCGCAGTGTGGAAGAAAATCTGAGGCTGTTCGAGGAGATGAAGGAGGGCAAATATGCTGACGGGGAGAAGACCCTGCGCGCGAAGATCGATATGTCCTCTCCGAATATCAATATGCGCGATCCGATCCTTTATCGTGTGGCGCATCTGCCCCATCAGAATACGGGAGACAAGTGGTGCATTTATCCCATGTACGATTATGCGCATCCCATAGAGGATGCCATTGAGGGAATCACCCACTCTATCTGTACGCTGGAGTTCGAGGATCACAGGCCTTTGTATAACTGGGTGGTGACGGAGCTTGAATATGAGCGGCCGCCCAAGCAGATCGAGTTTGCCAAGATGTATTTGACCAATGTGGTCACTGGAAAGAGATATATCAAAAAGCTGGTGGAGGACGGCATTGTGGACGGTTGGGATGATCCGCGTCTGGTTTCCATCGCCGCGCTCAGGAGGAGAGGCTTCACACCGGAGTCGATCCGTCTTTTCGTGGACCTCTGTGGTGTCTCCAAGGCAAATTCTTCGGCGGAGTATTCCATGCTGGAATACTGTATCAGAGAAGATCTTAAAATGAAACGGCCCCGGATCATGGCGGTGACCGATCCGATTAAGTTAGTAATAGACAATTATCCGGAGGGGGAGACGGAATATCTGCCCGTGGTCAACAATCCGGAGAATGAGACTCTGGGTTCCAGGGAAGTGCCTTTTGGCAGAGAGCTTTATATCGAGCGGGAGGACTTCATGGAGGAGCCGCCGAAGAAATATTTCAGACTTTTCCCGGGCAATGAGGTTCGTCTCATGGGAGCCTATTTCGTGAAGTGTGTGGGCTTTGAGAAGGATGATGCGGGGAATGTGACGGTGGTGCACTGCACCTACGATCCGGCGTCCAAGGGAGGCAACAGTCCGGACGGCCGCAAGGTGAAGGGAACCATCCACTGGGTAGCTGCTGCGGAATCCGTGAAGGCAGAGATCAGGCTTTATGAGAATATCATCGATGAGGAGAAGGGCGTCTACAATGAGGACGGCAGCCTGAACCTGAATCCCAATTCCCTGACAGTGCTTAAGGAATGCCGGATCGAGCCGTCGGTGAAGGATGCGCAGGCTTATGAGAGTTTTCAGTTTGTGCGGCAGGGGTTTTTCTGCGTGGATTGCAAGGATTCCAAGCCGGAGGGTCTGGTTTTTAACAGAATTGTATCCCTTAAAAGCTCCTACGTATTGCCGAAAAAGGAGAATTAGGGTAGAATATAATAGTCGCAAAAGAAAAACAAGCGACGCGTAATCGAGTCAGCATTGTAAATATAGACGAATAAATATGATTGGGGAGGATAAGAAAAATGGCAGGACTGTTGTCGGGGTTAGAGCAGTTTGGATTAAGTAATCTGGAAAGTATGGATCTTTATGAGGCGCCTAAGAAGGAGGAAGAAGGGGATAAGGGAGATCAGAAAACCCATACGGTGCAGGAGCAGGATTTCCTCTTTGATAAATCCTTTACCTGTCCTCTTTGCGACAGAGAGTTTAAGGCGAGAACCGTAAAGATCGGTAAGGCGAAGCTGGCGGGCAGCGATCTGGATCTGCGGCCGCGCTACGAGCAGATCGATATGTTAAAATATGATGTGATCATGTGTCCGTCCTGCGGTTATGCAGCGCTTAGCAGATTTTTTAAATATCTCACATCTCCGCAGGCGAAGAATATTCAGAAAACCATCTCGGCTACCTTTAAGCCGCAGAAGGAGGCCTCAGAGATATATACCTATGATGAGGCTCTGGAACGTTACAAGCTGGCGCTTGCGAACGCTATCGTGAAGCAGACAAAGGCCAGCGAGAAGGCTTATATCTGTCTGAAGACGGCATGGCTACTTCGAGGCAAGGCGGAGCATCTGGATCCGGAGCAGCCGGACTATGAGGCGCAGAAAAAGCAGTGCCAGGAGGAAGAGGATGAATTCCTTAAGAATGCTCTGGAGGGATTTCTGGCGGCCAGGCAGGCAGAGAGTTTTCCCATGTGCGGAATGGATGAGCCTACGGTGGATTTCCTGATCGCGGTGACGGCGATGCGTTTCGAGCAGTATGATCTGGCCAGCCGTCTGATTGCGAATCTGGTCACTTCCAAGACGGTTAATCCCCGCATGAGGGATAAGGCGAGGGATGTGAAGGAAATGATTGTGAAGAAGATCAAGGAAAAGAATGCCGCAGCGAAAAAATAGAGGCGGTTGGGACGTAGATGAGAGAATTACCGATCCATATTCAATTGGATCCCAAAAGCGGTAAAACATTATACGAGCAGATTTACGAATATATCCGGGAGGAGATCAGGAAAGGGAATCTTTTGCAGGATGAAAGGCTTCCCTCTGCCAGGTTCCTCTCGGATTATCTTCAAGTATCCAGAACCACGGTAGATATGGCCTATGGGCAGCTGGTGGCGGAGGGATATCTGGTGGCGCGGCCCAAGAGAGGATATTTTGTCAGTACGACGGAGGGGCTGTATCACATGGAAATGGAAGCAGGGTGGGAGAAGGAAAAACCGCCGCTTGCCAGGAGGGAATCGGGCTGTCGGTACGATTTTTCCCCTACTGCCATCGATATGAGCCATTTTCCCTATGCGACCTGGAAGAAGATCACGAGAAATATCCTGGTGGACGCCAGAAGCCATATGTTTGCGCTGGGAGAGCCACAGGGAGATCTGGAGCTTCGCAGGACGATCTGCCGTTATCTGCACGGATCCCGCGGGGTCAATTGTGAGCCGGAACAGATCATCGTCGGAGCAGGGAATGATTTCCTGCTTCTTTTATTGGAAAAGATTCTGGGGCGGCATGTTCATGTGGCGATGGAAAATCCCACTTATATCAGAGCCTATAAGATCTTTCGTTCCTTTGCCTATCCGATATCCCTGATACCGATGGATGATAAGGGGATTCGGGTAGACAGGCTTAGAGAGAGCGATGCACAGATTGCCTATGTGATGCCCTCCCATCAGTATCCCACAGGGATTTCCATGCCGATCGGCAGAAGGATGGAGCTTCTGCGATGGGCGGCGGAAGGGCAGGAACGTTATTTGATCGAGGATGACTATGACAGTGAGTTTCGCTATAAGGGGAAACCGCTGCCTTCCCTGCAGGCTTCTGACAGGCTGGGACATGTGATCTATATCGGCACTTTTTCCAAGGCGATCGCACCGGCTATCCGGGTCAGCTATATGGTGCTGCCCTACTCGCTTTTAGAGAAATACCGCAGGGAGTGCAGCTTCTTTTCCTCTACGGTGTCCCGGATCGATCAGACGATTTTAAATGAATTTATTCGTGACGGGTATTTTGAGCGGTATCTGAATAAGATGCGAAAAGAATATCGGATGAAGCATGATCTTCTGCTCGGCGAGTTAAAAGCTTTCGAGAAGGATTTTGCGGTGAGCGGCGGCAACGCCGGTCTGCATGTTCTGCTAAAGGATCTGAGGGGAAGAAGTGAGGAGGTCCTTAAGCAGGCGGCAGAGGCGGAAGACGTAAAGGTTTA
>CAMWMO010000125.1 GCA_947175305.1 uncultured Lachnospiraceae bacterium | reverse complement strand
GTGCAGGAGGAAGACCACTCTATTCTGTTGTCTTCCCATATCACTAGCGATCTGGAAAAAATTGCGGATTATATCGCTTTTATTCATAACGGCCGCCTTATTATGTCCGCATCGAAGAATGATCTTGCATATAACTATGCCGTTATGCGCTGTAAGGAAAACCAGTTTCTTGCGTTGGACCGCAGCGATATTATTGCATATCGAAAGAGGGATTTTCAGATTGATGTGTTGGTCTCTGACGGAAAAGAAGCGCAGCGCAAATACCGGGATGTTATTGTTGACAATGTTTCACTCGATGAGATCATGGTGCTTTTAGTAAAGGGGGAACGGGTATGAAAGGTCTTTTGAGAAATAATATATACGGAACACTTTCAAATGCGAAAGTATTCTCCAGATTTATGATTTTATTCGGAATTTTCGGTGTCGTTGTGCCTGATCAGACGGTGCAGATCGGTTATGTGATGATAGGTATCATCGGATTTTCCGTGAGTACGATCATTGTTACAAAGAATGAGTTTACTACGAAATGGGGAAAATATAAATTGACCTTGCCGGTAACGCGGTCAGATATTGTCAAAAGTCAATATTTAAATCAAGTGATCTGGCTGCTTGTCGGAACATGTTTTGTCGGAATTGAACTTGGTTTGTCATGCCTTTTTCACGGCTGTCTCTTTGACCAGCCTATTGACATTCTTACGATGTTTGCGTTGGCAATCAGCATGAGTCTTTTTATGGGAGCCATATTCTTTCCGCTCTTCTATGCAGGCGGGGCGGAAAAAGGCGAAGTATTCTGGATCATTGCCATACTCTGCGCGTTCGGCATTGATTGTACGATCGTCACGATATTGAATGGTCTGTTGGAGCCAGGGATTGCGTCCATTGTATTTGGGGCAGCTGCTCTGATTGTAAGTTCATTGGCGGCTTTTTGCGTATCTTATTCATTGACTGTTAGTATCTATAGCAAAGAGGAATACTGATATTCTCCAACAGCATTGTAAAAATAACTTTCTTCCTTATCATCCATTCCGTATTCGCCTCAATATTTCCACGCCTTTCTTTATCATATCTTTTTCAAATGCGATACCTTTGGCTTCCAATATCCTTTCTATTGCCTGCGACGGATCCAGAGAATGGTACGAAAAATATAGTTCTCTTAATTCTGCCGGTTTCACTATTTTATAAATACTTTTACTGCTGCACTCTTTTGTATAAGCCCAATATCTATATAAATAGCCCATCCAGTACAATTCATTTTCACTATATTTCATCTTACCATAATCAGATTCTCCAAACTGTCCCTCAATTTCATTTATAATATCTACAATATCTGTTGACTCAAACAGGAATCCATCCGAATCCATTCTTACCGCCACTTCAGAATACATAAACCGACGCAGAAATATGGGGGAGCTGCATCTGACCATATCTATTGATGACCGAAATAAATCCCCCTGATATTTACACATCTTCAATCCATAATCATTTATCTCTCTCATACCAATATATCCTCAATATAATCTCCTTGTCCTCTGTATTGTTTACGTGCCACCTTCACCTTATCCCGATTCATCTCATAAATTTCCTGCCTCGAATTAAGATATGCCTCTTTTTCCTTCTGCGCCAAATAACACCTTTCCAGAATTTCAATTTGATTGAGTGACGCCTGAGAAACAAATACATATTGATTTCCAAGATTGGTCGCTGACAGACAATGCTTACACTGAATATCTGTTATTTCGCCGTCTATAAAGCTATCAATAATTTCAAACATTCTGTTATCTGCAAACTTGTTTGTAAAGTTATTATCAAAAATGTTTTTTATGAAAAGAAACTGGCGGATATAAAAGGCATACCCGTCAGTATCTATAGTAAAAAAGAATATTGATAGTCACATATCTCAACACGATTATTTTTTCACGCCCTTCGCCCCGGACAGGTTCGCATTCTGTAAGATGTTGCTGTCAAAGGAAGTCATCATACTCTTCTCTTCCCGCTCTCTCTTGAGGGCCAGTTTCACCATGTCGTCAAGTTGTTCGGCATAAGGCTTACCTAGTGCCTCCCACAGATAGAACGCTAGAGATCCGGGAATCGGGTTGATCTCATTGACATACACCTGATCTGTATCCTTGTCTATCATAAAATCAATTCTGGAAACACCGTTACAGCCAAGCACCTGGAAAGTTTTCACCGCCATTTCCCGAATTTCCTCTCGCTTCTCAGATGTAAGCTTAGCCGGGAGTTCTCTCTTCGCTGTCCGCATCCCCTCGGATCCGCCCTTACCTCCTGCCACATATTTATCTTCGTAGCTGAGGATCTCATCGCTGGAGATTGGCTCCTCACATTCGGAGGCCTGTGCCTCCTCGCAATCTCCCAAAACCGCGCAGTTAATTTCCCGCAGATTCATGATTGCACGTTCTATTAACACCTTCGGTCCAAAGGTAAAGGCATACTCCAACGCCTCCCGCAGTTCCTCTTTATCTTTCGCAACCTTAATGCCCACGCTGGAACCCAGATTCACAGGCTTGACAATGACGGGATAGGATATCTTTGCCTCCACTTTTGCATAAGCCCCTTCCTCGTCTTTCTGGTACTCTCCGGCGTGCAGAGTCACACAGTCAAGGACAGGAATGTCGTTATCCTTCAACACCGTCTTCATTACATACTTATCCATCGTCACCGCCGATGCCATCACATCACAGCCCACAAAAGGAATATTGTAGTGCCGCAAAAATCCCTGCAGGGAACCATCCTCCACATTAGCGCCATGCACCACCGGGAATGCCACATCAATCTGTGCCACCTCTGAGCTGCCGAATTTCTTTTCGGGATATTGGATCAGCTTTACGCCGTTCTGTTCACTCATCAGAAATACACGCGTACTCTTCTTTAAAAGCTCGGGAATATTTCTGTAGTTGGCAATATCAGCGATCGGTTCTCCCGTATAGAGTTCGTTGTCCTTCGTGATGTAGATGGGGATCGGCTCGTACTTCTCTTTATCAAAAGCGTTATACGCCTGTAAACCGGAGATGACCGACACCTCATGCTCCACACTCTTACCGCCAAAGAATACACCGACACGAATTTTCATAGCTGTTTCATTCCTTCCTTAAATATCTCTAACATTATAGAGCCTTGCATTTCGCAAATCGCGTTTACGACTCTGTGCTTACGCATAGTTGTCAGGCAGATCGTTCTCGATCAGAATCACCTTCTGTTTCTCATTGGGGATTGCATTCACCATCTGAAATGCCTCCTGCAAAGAATCCACCAGAATCATCTTCCCCTGCGGGAACCCAGCCTCTAACAGCCCATCCTGAATCGGTTTGGTCTGCTCCTTCCCCACCAACACGGCATAGTCGCACTTATCCGCGGCATAAACGCCTACCTCTTTATTTTCATCATACTGCTTTTCTCCCAATTCCACCATACCCGGCGTCATCAGGATGCGCAGTTCCTTAAACATAGCCAACGTGTCGAGTGCCGCCTCAAAACCATTTTTGTTGGAGTTGTAGGCGTCATCCAGTATAATGCGGTCACCCTGCCTGATAAGCTGTAATCTGTGGGGCACGCTCTCCAGCTGCTTCACAGGATAGATCAGCTTCTCCATCGGAATTCCCAGAGTATGGGCTACGGCGATGGCACCGGCAATATTCTGTACATTGTGGCTTCCCACCAGCTTCGTATGAAAGTCATGCACCACACTATTTTCATCCCGCATCTTAAAAGAAGAACCTCTGGCAGACACTTCGATATCATACGCCCGAAAGGCCACTTTTTCTTCCGTCGTACCGTAGCTTACCACGGATTTTTCTATTTTATGCTCCTTAATGTAACTATTATCGTAGTTCAAAAATACTTTTCCCGTTTCCGGCACCGCATCCGCTAGTTCAAATTTGGTGGAAATAATGTTCTCTATGGTATGGAAGCTCTGTAAATGCTGCGGCCCGATAGACGTAATGATGCCGAAATCCGGATGCACCAGATCACAGATCTCCTTGATGTCCCCCACTTCTCTGGCACCCATCTCACAGATAAAGATTTCGTGAAAAGGTTTCATATTCTCTCGGATCGTGCGCACCACTCCCAGAGTCGTATTAAAATTTCCCGGCGTATACAGCACATTATACTGTGAGGAAAGCAGGGTATTCAAAAAGTATTTGACACTGGTTTTTCCGTAGCTTCCCGTTACACCAATGATTTTCAGATTCGGCATTTCACGTAAAAGAAGTGCGGCATCATTAATATAATATTGATCGATTCCCTTCTCTATCGGATGGTTGATCAGATTGGCAAGCAAAATTAAAAAAGGCTGCAAAATGAACATAGCCAATAATGCCAGACTTACACTCCACATTTCCCACATGACCGGATCATTCCACGGAAATTCGACCGACGGAAAGGTAATAAACCCGCAATACCCTAAACACAAAGCTGCCAGAATCACAACAAGATATAAGATCCCCGTAGTGAGCAGCATTCTCTTGACTCGCTTTGTATACACCAGAGGTTTCTTCGCCCTATGCGGTTTATTGACCAATATAGTCATTCCATTCAACAGACAGGCTGCTATCATAACAGCAGGATATTCTATATTTGTCAGTAACACGAGAAAAAAAGAAATGATGGCATACAGGCATTTGCCAAGCAGCCGCCCCACATTCGTATGCACTCCCATCCATTCTCTGTATTCCCTCGGTTTATAAGAATTTTGCTGGAACATATGCATCAGATATAATATATACCAGACTGCGCCCACCAGATAAGTGATAAGCCAGATTACAAATAACACATTATACATAAGGATTCTTGTTCCTCTCTGAAATCATGTAAGAGATCACGCCGTTTCCTATCCTGCAAAGAATGCCTTCAATGCGCCGTTCACCTTAGCAGGCTGTTCGGCAAAGGAAAAATGTCCCGCTCCCTCACAGACCACCAGCCCCGCATCCGCAATCAACGCTTCCATCCGTTTCGCATCTCCGATGGGCGTAGCCGTATCCAGATCCCCCCAAATCAGTAACGTGGGACACTGCACCTGTCCTATGAGCGGCTCCAAATCCTCATTGACTACCTTCACTAGGGTTGCCCTCATCAGAGGCGTAGCGCTGTTATAATCGGAAGACCCTCTTCTTCGCCGCATATTGTCCACCGCATCAGGATAGAGAAAATGCATCACCTTCGTACTCATAAAAGCCCGGCCGATCTTATAGCATCTCAGGCTCACCTTCTGTTTAAAGCTCTTCTTCGGCAGAATGCCGGCGCTGTCGATCAGCACAGCGCGCTCTATGGAAAAAGGCAGATTCTCTCTGGCATTCATCTTAAAAAAGACCCTGCCGCCAAAGGAATGCACTACCACGCTCAGTTTTTTCAGAGAAAAGGTGTCGATAAAATGCAGTACAAAATCCACATAGTCATCCACGCACCAGGGCTCAGATGGTTCCGGTGTCTTTCCGAATCCGGGCATATCCAAAGCCATGACCCGTCTTCCTTGTTTCAGAGTATCTATGATTCCCCGATACAGAGTGATATTTGCGCCCCAGCCGTGCAGAATAAGTACGACTTCTCCCTCACCCTCATCTATATAATTCACAGGAATTTCATCTATCTTTTTGACCATACATTCTCCCGTGCACCCGTGCTATTTTCAATTTATGCACTATTTTATACCTATATTATATTCCTTTCCTATTGTACTTGATTCCCCCCATTCTATCAACTCCCTTTTATCTATTCCCCATTACGCCGCCATATAATCCTGATAATCCGTCTCGCTCGCAAACAACATGTAAACACCGTTCACATATCCCATATAACCGCTCTCCACTGCATATCCTTTCATATCCTCT
>CAMWMO010000124.1 GCA_947175305.1 uncultured Lachnospiraceae bacterium | reverse complement strand
CTATAACAGCATGGGCATGGCTGGCCTGCTGGCTGCTGCCGCAGTATTTTCCATAGCAGTAAAAGACGACTATCCGCTGGCAGGTTTGCTCACGGTCATCAGTTATGGTATTTCTGCGATTCTGTCTTTCTTCCTTACAGAAGTAAAGGAGGTCGAAGTCAATCAGCAACAGCAGGAATCCTTCGCAAGCCTGTTAAAAGCGGTATTAAGCGATCGCTGTCTTCTTCTGTTTTTGATAGCGGTTGCGCTTTTATCCGAAACCCATCAGACCATTACCGTATTTCTGAATCAGCTGCAATACAGCCGCTGCGGTTTGGGAAATACAACGATCGGATTTCTCTATATTGTAGCGACCATACTTGGTCTGTGCGGCGTTTACTCGTCTGCCGTCACGAAAAAAATCGGGATGCGGTTTTCCCTTATGCTGTTTTGCGGTTTGGCCGTTATTTCCTGTATGGTACTGGCTTTTAGCCAGTCTGCTGTTCCCTCCGTGATCGGGATTTTGACCCTTCGGTTGTCAAACAGTCTGTTTCAACCGTTTCAGGCGGAAATACAGAACAAACAGATCAAGACAGAAAAACGAGCCACTGCGCTGAGCATAAACGCTATGCTTGTAGACTGCATTGCAATCGGGACAAACCTGATCTTCGGTGCCCTGTCTGAACGAAACCTGTCACTGGCATTTTTGTTCGGCAGCGGGATTTGCAGCCTGAGTCTGGTTTGCTTTTTTATCTGGTACGGGAAAATCTCCTGTAATCCCAGATCACCAACACGGAACTGAGTGCCCATATCAGCGGCTCACAAATACAGATCCCGAGGTATCCGAGCATTGGCGCGAGTATTGCAGCAGCGGCGATCTTCATCACTAATTCCACGATGCTTCCGCAGATAGGCACAATCTTTCTTCCGACACCCTGCAGTCCGTTGCGGAGTACAAGAAGAATGCTCAGAATAAACAAAAACGGAATGTTCCAACACATATATTTTGAAGCGGTATCGATCACCTCGGCATTGGCCGTGCCTGTCAGACCCTGAATCATCAACCGGCGGAACAGCAGCATAACGATCAGCGCAAATGCGCTCCAGGCAAATGAGATAAATATACTATAGCGCAGTCCTTTTTTTACTCTGTCCATCTTTTCCGCCCCATAATTCTGACTTGCAAAAGTCGATGCCGCCATTGCGATTGTACCAATAGGCAGCGTGAATACATCATGTATCTTTCTCGCTGCGGTATGGGCGGCTATCGTGACCGTTCCGAACGAATTAACTGCACCTTGCATGATTACCGAGCCTATGTAAACGATAGCCTCCATAAGTCCCATAGCCAAACCTGTGTTGATCAGTTCGAGAAGGAGTGTCTTTTCAAAGACAAACTCTTTTGTACCAAAGATCAGCTCGGGGCATTTTTTGAAACAATAAATCAAACATAATACGGCAGAAACTCCCTGTGCAATGACTGTGGCATATGCTGCGCCTGGAATTCCCATAGAGAAGCCCTTTACAAAGAGAATATCCAGTCCTATGTTTGCAAATGTAGAAACCATCAGGAAATACAGAGGAACTCTGCTGTTTCCTATCGCTCTCATCATACCTGCCAGCATATTGTAGGCAACCGTGACGGTGAGAAACGCGAGAATGATTTTCATATAACCACTTGTATCACTTATGATATTTTCAGGCGTTTTAAGCAGAACCAAAAGCGGGTTGATCGCGCTCACGCTGACAAGTGTCAATACCACAGCCATAATCGCAGAGAGGATGTAAGTCAATGAAACCGCCCTTTTCATGGTCTGTTTATCTCCTGCACCGAAAAAGCGGGCCACAACAACTGCAAAGCCGTTCGTCATACCTTCGGTAAAATTTATCATAAGCGCGTATACGGGCGCGGCTGCGCCAATGGAGGCCAACGCATTGTCACCCAGAACATTGCCTATGACCGCAGTATCTACTATATTGTACATCTGCTGAAAAATATTACCGATCAGTACAGGTATAGCAAAGCCCAGCATTTTTTTGATGATGCTGCCTTCTGTCATGTTCATTGATGTTTGCTTCATAATATTACCTCCTATTGTGCGTGTGTGGATTTGTTAGGGATACTATATTACGCAGCAAGAGAAAAGGAAAACATTTATATTGTTTTCTCGTCACTTTTATTGTTACAATTTTAATTTTAGATTAAGAAGGTGGTAAAATGAAGGAAGCTATCCATAAAAAACTTGCATATCTGGAATTTCTCAACAGGGAGAACGGGTTTCGCCATCACAAGTACGATGAAGAAATGCAGCAGTATGAATACCTGAAAAACGGAGATATGAGATCTATTGACGAGAGCGTGAAGAGAATCCGCGCAGCCGATATCGGACATTTATCAGATAATCCGGTTAAAAACCTGCGATATCAATGTATTTGTAACATCACTTTAGTAACACGTTTTTCTATAGAAGGCGGTATGGATTCTGAAAAAGCTTATACGGCAAGTGATCTGTATATACAGAAATATGACAAGGCCAAATCGGTCGAAGAATTGTACGAACTTCAGCGAGAAATGATAACATATTTTACAAAAGCCGTCGCAGCCGCTAAAAAGGAATCTGTTTATTCCAAAAACGTCATTCTCTGCATGGACTATATTCATTACCATCTTCACGAGAATATCAGCTGCGCTGTGCTCGCAGAAAAAGTCAACCTGAATCAATCCTATCTGTCCGTACTCTTTAAACGTGAGACAGGCGTAAGCATCACCGAGTATGTCATCCGTAAGCGCATGGATGCCGCTGAAAATATGCTGAAGTACTCTGATTATTCTCTCACCGAGATATCCGATCTTCTTAATTTTTCCAGCTACAGCCATTTTGCAAAAACATTCAGAAAGTATTATAATACAAGTCCAAAGGAGTATAGAAACAGGGAATTTCGTCACATCGAATGGGGAAAATAACCAGAAAGGAGCCCTCATGGAAATCGAACGCAAATTTACCATATCAAGACTGCCCGAAAATCTGGAATCCTACCCCTGCCATATCATTGAGCAGGCCTATCTCAACACTGACCCGGTTGTCAGAATCCGCAGAGAGGACGATACCTTCTACCTGACCTATAAGGGGAAGGGACTCCTCGCCAGAGAGGAGTACAATCTCCCTTTAAACGAGGCTTCCTACTACCATCTGCGGGAAAAGGCGGACGGAAATGTGATCTCAAAAAAACGCTACGTCATACCGATTCTCAATCCGCAATTCAATATGACGCAGTTGTCATCAACCGAATTTTCTGTTGACCAGGTAAGTCTATCTGTGGAACTGGATATTTTTGAACCACCCTTCGCGCCTTTGATCATCGCAGAGGTAGAATTCCCGGATAAAGAAACGGCAGAAGCGTTTCTCCCTCTCGACTGGTTCAGTCAAGACGTTACAAACGATCCTGCCTATCATAATTCTAACCTTAGCAAACGAACATTTCTTTAAGATCAACACGGCCCGGTGGACTCCCGCACTACGAGCTCCGCCGGGAACACGATCTGCTGGGGTTCTTCCCGTTCCGCGATCACATCTAACAAAAGACGTATGGTCTTTTTGGCGATCTCCTCCACCGGCTGTTTGATGGTGGTGAGCTTAGGATTATAATACTCTCCCATCTCGATGCCGTCATACCCGGCCACTGAGATGTCCTCAGGAATCCTCTTTCCCGCCTCCAACACCGCTCGGCATGCACCAATCGCCAGCAAGTCTGAGACAGCATAGATCGCTGTCACTTCGCGTTCCGACTCTAAAAGTGTCTTCACCGTCAGATAGCCATTTTCCATAGAATAGTGATCCATATCCTCCTGCACATAGCAGATCAGATCCTCCTCCACAGGCAGTCCCCTCTGGGCGAAAGCCTGTCTGTAGCCCTCCATGCGCAGCCCTCCGATCGGCCCGTTCTTCTCCGTGATCAAGGCGATCTTTCTATGTCCAAGTCCTAACAGATACTCCGTTATTTTTGCGCTTTCCAGCCTGTCATCCACTGCAATATTGGAAAACTCCACCTTATGGAACTGATCCGAAATATTCACTCCTATGGTACTGAAAATAAAGGGGACCTTCAGCTTTCTGAGCTTTTCTTCCGGGTGTTCAAATAAACCGCCCAGAAATACGATACCCCGGAGCCGCTTCTCCTTCTCCAGCTCAAGCGCCACATCGATCTCGTCCTCCTGCTCCTCCACATGCCGAAGCACCAATGCATACCGGCTCCGCTGCGTCTCCTCCTCAATGATCTTGATCATACTGCTGAACAGCGGGTTCGTGATACCTTTTACCAGTACCGCAATACATTTGGCGTCCGTCCGCTTCAGGTTTCTGGCGCTGTTGTTCGGGATAAAGCCTGTCTCCTCAATCACCTCCAGAATCTTTTTGCGGGTCGCCGGATTGATATCCGGATGATTATTGAGCGCCCGTGAGACCGTACTGATGCCCACGCCACACTGTTTCGCTATATCCTTGATCGTTATCTCCGCCATTTACACACACCTCATGTATCGCTTCCCACTCACCTTGCTCTTGCGTAGAGCTTAGTCATCTCCAGGATTCGCTCCGCCAGCTCCTCCGTGAACTGTCCGGGCAGCATCCTCCACTTCCAGTTCGTTCCCAGCGTGGACGGCATGTTCGTCCGCGCCTCTGTGCCAAGTCCCAGATAATCCTGCATAGGGATCACACAGGTTTCAGACACACTGGCCATTGCCGCCCTGATAAACTCCCACTGGATATCCTTCCTGGCCGTGATATGCAGATAACGCTTTGCAAAAGCCCGATCCTTGCGCTTCAGCTTCTCATACCAGCCCATCGTCGTATCATTGTCATGGGTTCCCGTGTAGACAATGCTGTTAGCCGTGTAATTGTGAGGCAGATAATCGCTCTCCTCTCTGGAATCAAAAGCAAACTGCAATATCTTCATGCCCGGATACCCGGTCTTCTTTACCAGTTTAATGACCGAATCAGTCAAAAATCCGAGATCCTCCGCGATCACGGCCTTGTTGCCGAGTTTCGCCTTCATGGTCTTAAAGATATCATAGCCTGGGCCCTTTTCCCAATGGCCAAACTCTGCCGTGGGATCTCCGTAGGGAATGGAATAATACTCATCAAACCCTCTGAAATGATCGATCCGCACCACATCATAGAGCTTATAGCAGTAACCGATCCGTTTCATCCACCATGCATAGTCCGTCTCTTTATGGTAATCCCAGCGGTAAAGCGGATTCCCCCACAGCTGTCCCGTAGCCGAGAACGCATCGGGCGGACAGCCTGCCACCGCTGTGGGCGTCAGAGTCTTATCCAGCTGGAAAAGCTCCGGATTCGCCCAGGTGTCCGAACTGTCAAAGGCCACATAGATCGGGATATCACCGATGATCTGAATCTTCTTCTCATTCGCATACTCTTTCAGGGCAAACCACTGCTTCGCAAACAGATACTGCTGGAACTGATAGAAGCCGATCTCCTCCGCATACTTCTCGCGATACTGCTTCATGGCAGCCGGTTTTCTCAGCTTGATATCCTCATCCCATTCGCTCCAGCTCTTGCCTCCAAAAGCGTTCTTCACCGCCATATAGAGCGCGTAGTCCTCCAGCCAGTAGGCATTCTCCTCCACAAACTGGCGGTACGCCTCCTCTTTTTCTATATGACTGTTCTTATAGGCGCTCTTAAGCACCTTAAAACGGGAAAGATATATCTTTTCGTAATCTACATATGCGTCATCGTCGCCGAAATCATACTTTTCACATTCCTGCCTGGTCAGATAACCGGCTTCGATCAGCGCCTCAAAATCTATATAATAGGGATTGCCTGCAAAGGTAGAAAAAGACTGATAAGGAGAATCTCCAT
>CAMWMO010000123.1 GCA_947175305.1 uncultured Lachnospiraceae bacterium | reverse complement strand
GGCAATGAAAGCATATGCTGATATATATATTTCTTTTCTTATATGCCACAAAGGCAACCGGTGCAAATGCTAATATACGAAACACGTTATTAAAAGGCAGCCAGAAATGATAGAGTGAAAATAAAATGGCTATCAGTATTGGGGTAAACGAACTTTGTTTTTGATAATGAGATGTCAGATACCCTCTGAAAAATAACTCCTCTGTTACGGGGCCGATCAGTACATTAAAAACACCATAATATATACAAGTGAAAATCAGGATGGGTCTGGAAAAAGAGTTCAGATATTCATAATCTGTCCAGTCAAATCCCGGCGGCAAATGATTCAGTACGGCAGTCCTCATCCCGGCAAAAATCTGATTTTCGACAGGGGCGATAAAGGCGGAAAGCAGTCCCGCCACACCGAAGAAAAGCAGGGCGATCATCAATACCTTCCAGACGGGCATTTTTTCCTGTCCTATGAATGCACTTCTAAGGGAATATGCGCCATATTCCTTTTTGCTTCCCGATAGGATGATTCCTAACTCTATAGGCACTAGGATAAATGTTCCTAATACGCAAAATAGTAGTATATATGGCATTCTGCAAAAATGTCCTGCTAACAAATAACATGAACTCAACACTATTGTAGGTGTGAAAATTTTGAATAAAAGTCCCTTTGTATCTATTTTCTTCATCTTAGATAAACCTCTCCAAGTTTAGCTTACCTAGATTATTATAGGTAAGCTTTATCCGAAACACAATACTACTCTTTCTGTCTAATTGTCCTTGCACAATCCCAAATCCTGTCTTATAATAAATGCAGCACCGACAGATAGTCCTATCTGTCTACGGGGCGATTTCCTTTGGAAATATCTCCATCTTTATAGATTCTTTCCGATGATCGGAAACAATCCCTTAACTATTTAAAACGGGCTGAAAAACTGTATAATCGTCGCAGGATCAGCATCCTGCGACCAAAGAATTGCTACGCAATTCTTCTTCAATATTTTACTGTAATGGCATTTGAGAATGTGCTATAATGGAGGAAAGTGTATGACAAAACGAAACTTGACACAGTGGTACAGGCGTGGAACATGGTGGTGGAGGTTTAGGTTAAACCGCAAATATAAGGATGTTCTGTTCAGAAAACTCTTCCACAACAAACAGGATCTTCTGGATCTTTACAATGCCCTGAACGGCAGTACATATACAGATCCAGAGGAACTGGAAGTGGTCACTATGGAGGATGTCATCTTTATGAAGATGAAGAATGATCTGTCCTTTATCATCGGGAACAGCATCAACCTCTATGAACATCAGAGTACCTGGAATCCCAATATGCCGCTTCGGGGACTGCTTTACTTTGCTCAGCAGTTTGAAGGTCTGGTCAGTGCCCGTGGTGAGGATCTCTATGGGAAACGGCGTATCGAGCTGCCAACGCCGGTGTATATCGTTTTTTATAACGGCAGTGACATGTGCACCGACAATGTGATGCTCTATCTGTCGGACTCTTTTTCGGCGGGGCAGGGGAGCGGCTGTCTGGAATGTACCTGTGAAGTATTGAACATCAAGCGAGGCTATAATGCGGCTCTTATGGAGAAATGTCACAGGCTCTGGGAATACTCGGAGTTATCGGCAGAGATCGAGGACAATATCAGAGAGGGTATGAGCCGGGAAGAAGCGGTGGAGACTGCCATAGATAACTGTATCAAAAGAGGTATCCTTACGGATATCCTGCTGAAGGAAAAGGCGGAGGTGACGCATATGCTCTTGACAGAATATGATGAGAAGAGACATTTGAGAAATACCTTTATGGAGGGACGCGAAGAAGGGCTGGAAGAGGGTATAGAAAAAGGTCGGCAGGAGAAACTGGAGGAACTGGTTCGCAGGAAACTGTCAAAAGGAAAGTCCATTCCGGAGATTGCGGAGGACCTTGAGGAGGAAGTATCTGTTATCGAACAGATTGTAAAGAAGTAAAAAACACCACCATCGGTCGATCTGATGGTGGTGTTTTACCCTGTAGGTATTTACTTCATCATTTATTCTTCGCCGCCGCCGAGATCGCCGCTCTCTTTCTGAGAGTCGGATCCAGAATCTTCTTACGGATCCGCAGATTTTCCGGCGTTACCTCCAGAAGCTCGTCCGTGTCAATGAACTCAAGAGCCTGCTCCAGGCTTAAAACCTTGGGAGGAGTGAGACGAAGTGCCTCATCCGCACTGGAGGAGCGGGTGTTGGTGAGCTGCTTTTTCTTGCAAACATTCAGTTCGATATCCTCGCCGCGGCCGTTCTGCCCCACGATCATACCGGAGTAGACTTTCTCGCCGGGACCGATGAAAAGAATGCCGCGCTCCTGGGCATTATAGAGGCCGTAGGTGATGGCCTCGCCCGCCTCAAAGGCGATAAGAGAGCCCTGCTTGCGGTACTGGATATCTCCCTTGTAGGGGCCGTAGCCGTCAAAGATGGTGTTCATGATGCCGTTTCCCTTGGTGTCTGTCAAAAATTCGCCGCGGTAGCCGATCAGGCCCCGGGAAGGGATGGAAAATTCCAGGCGCGTGTAGCCGCCGGAGGCCATGCCCATATTCTTAAGCTCGCCCTTTCTCTGACTGAGCTTCTCGATGACAGTCCCGGAAAATTCTTCGGGGACATCCACATAACACAGCTCCATGGGTTCTGTCTTCTTGCCGTTCTCGTCTGTCTTATACAGGACTTCCGCCTTGCTTACAGCAAATTCATAGCCTTCTCTGCGCATATTTTCGATCAGGACGGAGAGGTGCAGTTCACCGCGGCCGGATACCTTGAAGGATTCTGTGGAATCGGTCTCCTCCACGCGCAGGGACACGTCCGTATTGAGTTCCTTAAACAGTCTGTCACGGATATGGCGGCTGGTGACATACTTGCCCTCTTTGCCTGCCAGAGGGGAGTCATTGACCATAAAGTGCATGGCGATGGTAGGCTCCGAGATCTTCTGGAAGGGAATGGGCTGCGGATTGTCGGGAGAACAGAGGGTATCGCCGATGTGGATGTCCGCGATGCCGGAGATCGCCACGATGGCGCCGATGCCGGCTTCTTTCACTTCCACTTTGTTCAGTCCGTCATATTCATAGAGCTTGCTAATTTTTACTTTTTTGAGCTTGTCGGGATCGTGGTGGTTGACGATGACCACTTCCTGATTGACTTTGACATTGCCGTTGTCAACCTTACCCACACCGATACGACCTACATATTCGTTGTAGTCGATGGTGCTGATCAAAACCTGAGTGCCGGCGTCGGGATCCCCCTGAGGAGCCGGGATATGTTCAATGATGGTGTCGAAGAGAGGGGTCATGTCCCCGCCCTTGACGGTGAGCTGGGTGCTGGCGGTGCCTGTCTTGGCGGAAGCGTAGACAAAGGGACAGTCAAGCTGTTCGTCGTTGGCGTCCAAATCCATAAATAGCTCTAAGACTTCATCCACCACCTGAATTGGCCGCGCTTCCGGGCGGTCACATTTATTGATGCACACGATCACGGAAAGATCCAGCTCCAGAGCCTTTTTCAGTACGAATTTAGTCTGGGGCATGGGGCCCTCGAAGGCATCCACCACAAGGATAACGCCGTTTACCATCTTGAGCACGCGCTCCACTTCACCGCCGAAATCGGCGTGGCCGGGTGTGTCGATGATGTTGATCTTGACGCCCTTGTAGGTGACCGCTGTGTTCTTGGACAGGATCGTGATGCCGCGCTCCTTTTCTATGTCTCCGGAGTCCATGACGCGCTCCGCCACCTCTTGATTTTCCCGGAATACGCCGCTCTGCTTTAACAGCTCGTCCACCAGCGTGGTCTTGCCGTGGTCTACGTGGGCGATGATCGCTATATTTCTTACATCTTCTCTTGTCTGTTTCATTTTTCAGCCTTTCATCGGTTACATTCTCAGTGATTGATAGTTATATGTTAGTGTACAAATTGTATAAACATAAGCAGACCCTTGGAAAGCGTCAGTGCTTAATGAGGTTTTTCACGAATTTAGCACTGTTACGCTTGGAACGGAGCGCAAGAGTGTCTGCGTTGGTTATACTATTTGTACAATGTCAATATACCATGAAGAATTCCTCGACGATTATATCACCTGCGGTCCTTTCTTGCAAGTCACGCGACCACTGACAGTTCTATTTTTCCCCGCTATCTTATATATTGTTAATACAACAACTGTTCAGAGTCGTGAAAACGCCGACAGACAAAAATGAGAAAGCTCCGGCGCGGAGCGAGGGAGCGTACTGCGAATAAAGGCTCTGAAATACATTTAGAATGTAGAATGGAGGAAAACATGACGGATAAGGTAATTGAAAACAACCAAGTGGCGGTTATGGGGGAGATTGTGAGTGATTTTTCTTTCAGCCACGAGATTTTTGGAGAGGGATTTTACATGGTGGATATCAGTGTGGATCGACTTAGTGAGTCAACTGATATCATACCGGTGATGGTATCGGAGCGCCTGATCGATGTGAACGAGGATTACAAGGGCATGAAGATATGTATCACGGGGCAGTTCCGCTCCTACAACAGGCATGAAGAGAGGAAAAACAGACTGGTGTTGTCTGTCTTTGCCCGGGAGATCGAGTTTATGGAGGATATCGGCGAAGGCGCCAAGACGAACCAGATCTTTCTGGACGGTTACATCTGTAAGGCACCGATCTACCGCAAAACGCCGCTGGGAAGGGAGATCGCGGATCTTCTTCTGGCAGTCAACAGACCCTATGGCAAGTCGGATTACATACCCTGCATCTGCTGGGGGCGCAATGCCAGGTTTGCCAGCAATTTTGAGGTGGGGAGCCGCTGTGCCATCTGGGGCAGGATCCAGAGCCGTGAGTATATGAAAAAGCTGTCAGAGGAACAGCTGGAAAGGCGGATCGCCTATGAGGTCTCCGTCAGCAAGCTGGAGCTTGTGGAGGAGGAATAATGCTTGCATGAAAAGGAGTAGTGTGCTATGATATTGCACATCTAATATTGAAATACGGAGTGTGGATTATGGGAAAAGGCATGATTCAGATCTATAGCGGAGAAGGTCATGGAAAATCACCGGCGGCGCTTGGACGTGCGATTCAGACGGCCTGCGAGGGAGAATATGTTGTTATCATACAGTTTTTGAAGGGAAGAGGTCTGGCCGAGTCGGAGTTTGTGAAGCGTCTGGAGCCGGAGATCAAAATATTCCGGTTTGAGAAGTCTGCGGAGGATTTTTCTCAGCTGTCCGATGAGCACAAGACGGAGGAGAGCCGGAATATCAGAAACGGCCTTAATTTTGCCAAAAAGATATTAAACACCGGGGAATGTGCCCTGCTCATTTTGGATGAGGTGCTGGGGCTCATCGACAATGGTATCATCACTGTGGAGGAATTGAAAAATCTGCTTTCCGGGAAGCCGGAGGAGATGGACATCATCATGACGGGCATAACGCTGAATGATGAGGTCTGTGCACTGGCGGATCAGGTGACGAAGGTGGAGACTATGCATTTCAAAATCTGGGAATAAGAATAATACGGGGTATCGAACTTGGAGAGGTTTGCCGAAATAATTGGTGAGCCTCTTTTTTTGCGCGCATAAGCCTGAATAAATTTGCTTCGTATATTAATTCGGTCAGAAGGCGGAGCGGACAACACGCATTCCGCGTGGCGCGTAGGGGAAGAAATCAATCCTATTTGATTTAAAAATTATGGATTTTCCATAATTTTTCTTGTAAAATAAACATATAATGTGAGAATTGTTAAAAGGTATGCCTGTGGCGAAGGAGTTTTAAAGGAGTAAATGCAATGGTTATTAAACATAATCTGGTGAGCATGGGAGCTTTCTACCAATCAAAGATTAACACAGCCTTTAAAGCCAAGACATCTGAGCGTCTCGCCAGCGGCTATCGCTTTAATCG
>CAMWMO010000122.1 GCA_947175305.1 uncultured Lachnospiraceae bacterium | reverse complement strand
ACGCCCATATCATATGTGATCTTATTCCGAATATAAGAGCGGTCCTCCACATTGCTCAACAGAATCCAACCGTCGGCGCTTCCCATACCGAACAGATCTGCCTTGTTTTTCAGTCTGATGCCATAGGATTTTTTCGGATAAGCCCAGGTAGAGTTTCCCCGCCCCGAAATCCGATCTAACTTATCCACACAGACAACATTGCCATCTGTATCAAACAGGACGATTCTTCCTTTTTCCTCATAGTCCTTGTCTGAATCCAGCATCTTCATAGAGCCGCTGTCCGTCTCCAGAAAAACAGCCGGAAGACTGGCTGAGTGCATGATGACGATCTCCTGCTTTGCAAGCCTTTCCCCTTTCCTGCCGCAAAAATACATCTCATATTTTTCATCATATTGCAGTGCGCTGATCTCCTCGCCGCTGTTTAGGGTAACTTCCCCCTCTTCTCCGGCAAAGACTATCTTTTCTGCTCCCGCAAAAGAGATTTTCACATCCCCCGGCCTTGCATAGGACGGCAAAAACAGATAACTTACATTCTCCGCTTTATCCGTAAAGCAAAATATCTGCTGTTCCGACATAGAATTGCCGAGAATAAAGCAAAGGTTATCCATATAATCGCCGTCTCTCTGTATGCGGTCATATTCATTTTTTTCCATAAACACAACGACTGCGATCAAAAAAACAAGCAGAAGACCGAGTATGCCGCGCCGCCTCATCCTATACATCATTTATTCTCCAAATCGCGCACACGTTTCTCCAGGATCGCCAGCTCCTGTGTCAATGTCCGTATCTTGCGGTTCTGTCTGGATGCGATCGAGGTTAGGGACAACAGGATCATAATGATAAACCCGATCGAAAAAATAAACAACCCGTTCATATTATCCTGAATGCCGAATATATGGATGATCGTCACCAAAAGCTCCGGTACTGCCACCAGAATCCCCATAACCAGACCTGCCACCAGCCATAACAATGTATATTTCAGGTTCAGCGCCTTTTGTTTCAAAAAGTACAGGATAATGATAAAATAGCAGACCACTGCAACGATCAGCGTAACTCTAAGTGTAGCAGGTATCATTTCCGCTCCTCCAATCTTCCTTTACACATCCTCTCTCTTCGCCCTGCGTACCCCATAGCTCATGCGACAGAGCAGGATCGCCAGCGTCACCTTGATCATGTAGTAGATAGATTTTTTGAAGGTAATAGAGCTGACGCCTCCCTCTCTGGCCCGCATCTGCACCGGTACCTCCTGCACCCTTCCCAGGTGCATGATGGCCGAGACAATGGCCTCCGGCTCCGGATAATCCATAGGATAATCCTTGCTATAGATCTCTATGAACATCCTGTTCACCGCACGATAACCACTGGTCACATCCATGATACGCTTTCCCGTGGTCAGCCATATAAGCGCACTCAGGATATTGATGCCCATCCGGCGGCTCGCCGAAGACTGAAACCCCTCCTTTTTCAGGAAGCGAGAACCGATCACCACATCCGCCTTATGCGCGATGATGGGCGCCAGCATCTCGTCCAGATAAGCAATGTCATGCTGTCCGTCCCCGTCCATCTGCACAGCGATATCATAGTCATTCTTGCAGGCATAAATATATCCCACCTGAACAGCTCCGCCGATTCCCATGTTGATGGATAAGTCGAGATAATGAAAGTTCTCCTGCTGACACAGCTTCAGTGTGTTGTCCGTGGAACCGTCGTTGATCACCAGATAATCATACTGAGGCGCCTGCTCCATCATATGATTTACTACATGCACGATATTTTCGGCTTCATTGTATGCCGGTATGATAACTAATACACGTTGCTCCTGTTTCATCTCTCTTCCTTTACCTGCGCCTTTCTGTCTCCCCGGCGTCCCGCGATATATACCATGATCCTGTCCCGGATATGGATATTCCACAATTCCCGCAGAAGCAGATAGTATGCGACATAAAAAACACCAAAATTATATACCAGATACCGCTGCTGTCCAAAGAATACCAGCGATATAACGATCACCATCACAACATTACTTCCCAGAACAAGCGCCATGAACTCCGCACACCTGTGATCCGCCTTCCAATCCACATATCCCCATATCATCAACGCCATCGCCGACAGATAAAGGAACAGCGTCATCAGATGACACAGCAGATAGATCGGTCTGATCTGGAAAAAGACAGTACAGATAAATGCCTGTGGCAGCATCATCAGCGTATGGTATAGGAACCGTCCGAAATGCGCCTTGATCAACGTGATACCGATATGCTGTAAATGTGCGTTGCGCGTATCACTGAAATGATCCGACGCAATGATCTCCGGGCAGTTTTCCACATAATACTCCGACGGTGTCATGAAACATGTCTTCCCAACCTTGCCGATCCCGCCGACGATATCCTGCCACATCCACAGACCGGTGCGGGCATAGGTATAACGCTCTTCCTCCGCGTCCGCCGCCTGATACAATGCTGTATACAGCCCTCTCACCACTTCATCCTCAAACAGTTCCACATCCTCCGGATCAGCCTCGTACATGCCGCGGGAAAAGATAAGGCTTACATACTGGCTTGTGGTAAATCCCTTATTTACCAGTTCCTCTGCCTTCTCACCCTGCGCATCCTCACCGGCCTCTTTTTTCGCCTCATACGCTTCCGGAGACTGTACTTTCATGGCAAATATCCTAAGGCTTCCGTCGCTTTTGACCAATTCTCTATATCCGGCAGTGATCTCAGCTATGATAAGGATTCCCACAAGGCATATACAGAGACATCCGAGAAGCCCCCCGGCAACCCTCGCCAAAAAGTGCAGCTTTTTTTCACATGCTCTTCTTTTGCAGACAACGTACAGAAAAATGATCCCACAGACCCCGAACAGTATCTGGAGCTGGGAGCGCACCATCGACAGAACGGCCGCCATTCCAAAAGCCCCCGCGATCCATGTGTACCGTTTCGTCCACACCGCCTTGAGGAGAAGGATCATAAACAGATAAAACAACGCATATGCGATCCCCTCCGTCAGGATCTGCTGCGACACCATCGACTGCGGCATATCCACGGTAAAGGGAAGCAATGTCAGAAAAAGGAGCAGATATGATTCCCAATACTTCAGGCCAAACCCATCTCTGACTACCCTGACAAAGAGAACCACGCACCCTGCTGCCAGAACCGCCTGCTCAATCACGACAGCATACAGATAGCTTTCCAGACCAAATACATATTGGTTCAACAAAAGAAAGAGCGGGTAGATCGGCATAACTCCCTCGACACGCCTCACCCGCATATAGGCTCCGCTGTCATCAAACAATACCGGTTCTCTCGAACCGAGCAGCAGAAACGCTGCAAGAGCAAGCAGCGCCAGAGAGAAATAGAACCATCTGTCGCGCTGTCTGCTGTCCGGCTGCAGTAATTTATCATTCCTCTGCATAGTTTTCTCCAAACACTTCTTCCTTGCTCTTTTCGACTACCCTGCCATCTGCCACCTCATAGATCACATCCACGCTGCGAATGGTCGTCAGCCTGTGGGCAATGATGATCATGGTCTTCATGCCCTGCAGATTCTCGATAGCCTCCATCACAGCCGCCTCCGTATCATTATCCAGCGCGGAAGTCGCTTCGTCCAGCACCAGAATCTCCGGATCATGATAGAGGGCTCTGGCGATACCGATACGCTGCCGCTGGCCGCCGGATAATCTGACACCTCTGTCACCTACAATGGTATCAAGCCCCAAAGGCAGACTGTCTATAAACTCTGTGAGCTGTGCTTTCTCTACTGCCTGAAGCACCGCCTGCTCGTCGATCTCTTTTCCCTTGACGCCAAAAGCAATATTATTGCGGATCGTATCATCCGACAGATAGATCACCTGCGGGATATAGCCCACCTGGGCATGAAATGTCTTGGGTTTTTCATGGACATTGATGCTGTCCGCCATGACTGAACCGTCCTGGGGCGTCAAAAGACCCAGAATGATATCCACCATCGTTGTCTTCCCCGCGCCGGATGCACCAATGAAAGCGACTGTCCTTCCCTTTGCTATGGACAGACTGGCATGATGGATCACCGGTTCATCCGTATCGGGATAGAAGTAGGTCACATCTTTCACTTCGATGCCCTTATGCAGATTCCATTCTTCTATTTCCTCGTTATCCTGCTTCTCCACATAGTCCTCGATCTCCACCAGATCATGGTATACCAGATCCACGGAGGGCAGCGCGTAAAGCGTATTTGTGGCATGTTCGTTGATGCGTCCCACACTCGGCATCAGCCGGAAAGCCGCCACGGCAAAGACAGTCAGCTGCGGAACATAATATGCCATATCCGCTTCACCGAAAAGCAGCTTCACAATGATCGCTACCAGAAGTCCCGATATTGCCACCGCCTCTACCACATACTTGGGCACAATGGAAATGGTTCTTGCGATCCTGAGTCCTCTGGCAAATTTGGCATAGTATTTATAGTATTCGTCCGTAAAAAATTCTTCTCTGCCCAGTATCTTGATCTCCTTGATACCGCCCAGCGCCTGATTCATCCACTGAAATATCTTTCCCTGATAGCCCTGATTATCCAATCCCAGCCTGCGGCTGTATTTCCTTGTAAAGAGCAGGAAGCCGCCCACGCAGATGATCAGCAGCCCCGCCACGATGACGGTGATGGATTTACTGACAGTCAGAAGATAGATCATCAGCACAAAGCAGACTGCCAGCTCTGCTACCAACTCCAGCGAGTATAAGATCACCTGCATAAACTTCGAAGTATCCTCCTGGAGACTCCGCTGCAGGGTGGCAATATTCTTATTCAGATGAAAGGTGTAAGGTTCCTTCATGTATGTGTCTAACAGCCTGGTGGACAATTTCATCTGTGTGTTATAGGAAAACCGATAAATATAGCTTTTCTCAATGATCAGATACACATTCTTCACAATATAGATCAGGATGATCACCGCGGACAATCCAATCAGAAAGTGTTTTGCCGAACGGAAATGGAACAGATCGTACACCCACTTCAGATACCAGGTGCGCTGGATCGTTGAGGGCTTCTCGATGATATTGATAAAAGGCATAAAGATCGTGACGCCCAGCAGCTCCAGAAAGCTTCCGACCACAACAGCCACCAGAAGCATTGCGATCTTCCATTTATCTCTTCTGTCAAAAATATATCCCAGCTTGGTGAGCACTCCTGCGCTCGTATTCTTACTTGGTCTGCTCATAGATACTCCTCATAATATCTTCAGTGAAAAAGTGCGGCACACAGATTGCTGTGGGAATTTTGATCGCTTATCTTCCGCGCTGGCGCTCCAGCCCAGGTTGTCCCCCGCTCTGTGATATCCGCCGTCACCACGGCATTTGCGCCTACGGCCACATCATCCGCTATGCGGACGGCGCCTATCACCTTCGCTCCGCTGCCGAAATAACAGTTATCGCCGATCACAGCCGCCTCATGACTGCCGTTTGTGGCGCCTATGGTCACACCCTCCTGCAGGCGGCAGTTTTTACCGATCCTGGCATTCCCGTGCACCACGATAGTGCCATAGTGCGGAATGGACAACCCCGGCCCGAATGCATTGATCGGGATCGTCATACCCAGTCTTACACTTAGGCGGTGGAACCTGAACTTATGATATCTGCCGATCACAGCCGCAGACAGCCCTCTTCTGCAATTACAGTCATACTCCACCTGCCGAAGCAGTCTCTCCAGCTTCCAGATCTCGTCCCCGAAAACGCTCGGACGCTTGTCCCGCTGCCGCCCCAGCGCGATCTGGTCCTGACGCAGATATTCACGATATTTCTCCTTATTATCTATCATAGCCTTATTCCTTATTTTTGCGGAGCGAAAGCGCGGCAACGCAGGAAATACTTGCGCCCGCCTATATATTCATATACATACCTTAACC
>CAMWMO010000121.1 GCA_947175305.1 uncultured Lachnospiraceae bacterium | reverse complement strand
CGGGTACTCTCCTGAGCGTATCAATCCGGGTGATAAGGTACATAGGCTGGAAACCATCACGAAGATCGTGTCGGGCATGGATGAGGAGACTCTGGAAACCATAGCGAAGGTCTATGAGCTGGTGGTGGAGGTAGGCGTCTACCGGGCGGAATCCATCAAGGTGGCGGAGGCGGCCAAGGTTATTGAGAACAGCCAGAGAGATATCAATATTGCGTTTATGAACGAGCTTTCTATCATTTTCCATAAGATGGGCATCGATACCAAGGCTGTGCTGGAGGCTGCGGGAACGAAGTGGAACTTCCTGCCCTTTATGCCGGGGCTTGTGGGCGGTCACTGTATTGGCGTGGATCCCTATTATCTGACCTATAAGGCGGAGGAGCTGGGGTATCACTCCCAGATCATTCTTTCCGGCAGACGAATCAATGACGATATGGGAAAATATGTGGCGGAGAGTCTGGTCAAGGATCTGATCAGAGCGGACATCCCGGTGAAGCACGCCAAGGTGGCAATTCTGGGCTTTACCTTCAAGGAGAACTGTCCGGACACCAGAAACACGAAGGTGATCGATATTTACAGGGAGCTTGGGGAGTACGGGATCGAACCCATTGTGGTGGATCCTGCCGCTGACGCCGGGGAGGCGAAGCGTCTCTATGGCATTGATTTCCAGACCATGGAGGCTGTGAAGGATGTAGATGCCGTGATCATAGCTGTGGCACATGACCAGTTCCTTGCTCTTGACAGGGAGAAGATCTCTTCCTTCTTCCATCCCGGACACAGCCGCAAGGTGCTGATGGATCTGAAAGGCATTTTGGATCGTAAGGAGTATATGACAGAGGATTATCTGTATTGGAGATTGTAGGATTGAATAGAGAACGAAGGAGAGCTCTGTGCCTTTTCGCAGGGCTTCTCGTCTTTTTTCTGGGACTGCTTGCAGTCTGTGGAGTCGGAGTCTATAATGATTCCCAACAATATATCACCATGCATATTCACAGGGAACCGCTCTATCCGTTGTATCTGGCGGCCTTCAGACGGCTTCTGGGGGAGAACTATCTCACCACGGCTATGGCGGTGCAGGGGATGCTTACGGCTCTGGGGATCACGGTGCTCAGCGAGTATCTGACAAGCCGGTTTGGGCTTCGGCTGTGGGAGGAGCTTCTGGTGGTGGCGGTACAGCTTGCGCCGCATCTGATCACGCGGTATGTGTCGGCATTGCATATTTTTTTGGAAAATTCGGTGATGAGCGAAGCGCTGTGCATTCCGCTGTTTACCTTTTTTGTGTATTTCCTGCTGCGCATGCTCTTTGAGGACAGGGGGCGGGACGCAGTGTTTGCACTTCTCCTCGCTTATCTGCTCTCCATGACCAGAGGGCAGATGATGACCACGATCCTTCTGTGGGCACTGCTCTACGGTATAAAGATTTTGATGCATAAAAAATATCAAGTGTTATTGATTGCGGTGTCGGTGGTGCTCCTCGTTTTTCTGATGCGGAATCTGACGGTACATGTGTATAACTATTTTGTCACCGGCTATTTTATGGGCAATACCTACGGGCAGGTCAATACGCTGACCAACGTGATCTATGCCTGTGATGAGGAGGACAGAGAGGTCTTTGAGGAAGGGGATATGGCGCAGGCGTTTTTTGACAGCTTTTATCAGAAAGCACAGGAGCAGGGGGTGAACTATCGCTTTGCCGGGGACAGCTTTGGAGAGCGGGCCGCCTATCTGGAGGAAAACCACGATATACTGAAATTTCAGATTTTGGAGGCGGAGCTGTCGGCTTATTATTTCAGTCTGGGTAAAGTGGACTACTATGAGCAGAGCAGTATGTCCGACGAGATGGCCGGGCAGATGATCAAAAAGCTTTTGCCGGCTTGTTTCGGACAATGGCTTTACGACTATATCCTGCTTTGCCGCAACGGTTTTGTCAGGAGTATTGCGGTGGTGCATCCGCTCGTTAATTTCGCGGCGCTCTTCCTTTATCTGGCAGCAGTGGGCCTTTCCCTGTGGCTGGCATGTGTCAAAAGGCGGTTTCAGGCGGTGGTGGTCATGGGCGTGGCGCTTTTGTTCATTGTTGCAAATGTTTGCGCCACATCCATTACGATCATGTGTCTGTCGCGTTATATGATATACGGTTTTTCATTGTTCTATATTGCATTCTATTTATTGATTCGGGAGGTACTGAAGAAAGATGGGCTATCAGGAGATCACATTTGACAAGGACAGTATTTTTCTGGTGACGGGAGGAGCGGGTTTTATCGGCTCGAATCTCTGTGAGGCGCTGGTCGGCATGGGTTATACCGTGCGGTGTCTGGACGATCTGTCCACCGGAAAATATGAGAATATTGAGCCCTTGGAGGGAAACGACGGGTTTACCTTTATCAAGGGAGATATCCGGGATCTGGATACTTGCATGGAGGCCTGTAAGGATGTGGATTATGTGCTCAATCAGGCGGCCTGGGGCAGCGTGCCCAGAAGTATCGCGATGCCGCTTTTGTATGAGGAGATCAATATCCGCGGCACATTGAATATGATGGAGGCGGCTCGTACAAACGGTGTCAAAAAATTCGTTTACGCTTCCAGCTCCTCCGTTTACGGGGATTCCACGATCCTGCCGAAGAAGGAGGGACAGGAGGGGAAGGTGCTCTCCCCCTACGCTCTGACGAAGAAAACAGACGAGGAGTACGGGCGGCTTTACAAGCAGCTGTACGGACTGGATACTTACGGTCTGCGCTATTTCAATGTGTTTGGCCGCAGACAAGATCCCGACGGTATGTACGCGGCGGTGATCCCGAAGTTTTTAAAGCAGCTCCTGCACGGGGAGACACCCACCATCAACGGTGACGGCAGACAATCGAGGGATTTCACCTACATCGATAATGTGATCGAGGCCAATCTGCGCGCCTGCAAGGCGGACAGTACAGCGGCGGGGGAGGCCTTCAATATCGGTGCGGGCGGACGACTCTACCTGATCGACTTATATAATCATCTCTGCAAGGCGCTGGGGATAGAGGTGCCCCCGAATTTCGGACCGCCGAGACCGGGCGATGTGCGGGATTCCAATGCGGATATCAGCAAGGCGAGAACGCTTTTGGGATACGATCCGGAGTACGATTTTGAAAAGGGGATCACCCTTGCCATCGACTGGTATAAAGAGTATTTGAAGTAGGCGCTGTCGGAGGACTGCGTAGTGCGCGGGATACAGAGGGACTGGTATGGAGTTTAGACTTGCCGGCTATCACATACAGATAGCAAAGGAATATGAGATTGACGGCACGATGCCGAAGATCTATAACGCAGAGGGGCAGCCGCTCGAGACATATTTTATTAAAAACAGGCATTCCAGGCATGCGCCCTTTGGACATGAGGGGAAATATTTTTTTTGGGATCGCTACAATTATGGACTTGATACACATTTTTATGGTCCGGAGGAAATGCCAAAGACGATGGGCAGGCCATTGGTAAAATATGGCATGCTGACGGAGTCAAGAACAATTGTGCCACAGGATTACGAGGTGTTTCACAGACATAAGGGGCTTGAGAAAGAGTTTAAATATATCTTTACCTACGATGACAGGATTCTTGATGAAATTGAGAATGCCAAGTTTTATCCAATCTGTGCAAGCGTTTGGTACGGACGTGAGAATCAATTTATGTGGGATTCGGAGGCATATTCGAAGAAGACCAAGGATGTTTCGATTATTTCTTCGGCAAAGACCTTATGTCATTTGCATGAAGTCAGAATGGAAGTGAGTCGTTACTGTAAAAGGAACCATTTGGCAGATACTTTCGGAACCTTTGACGGTGGCAGTCCATGTTTAGTTGATGAAAGTCTCAGAGATTACAGATATTCCATTATTATTGAAAACGATATTTCAGATTATTTTTTTACTGAAAAGATCACGAACTGTTTTGCAGCACAGACGATTCCCATATATCTGGGAGCACAAAAAATTGACCGGTATTTTGATGCGGATGGAATTATTACGGTAACGGAAAAACAGCTTGCAAATATAAAGGATGTATTAAAGACATGTACACGAGAGGACTATGAAGAGAGATTGCAGGCGGTGCTTCATAATTATGAGAGGGTCCGTGAATATGTGAATATGCAGGATTATCTCTATGAGCACTATCTGATGAAAAAATAAGGATGGGAGAGCTATGAAATATAAAGTGGTTGTGTTCGGAGTGAAGGATACCTCCGAGAATATCATCAATTTTATCAGGGAGGAGATATGCCCCGTGGATCTGGTCATCACGATCAGTCCGGAGGTGACGAAGAAAAATCAGGTGTCCGGTTACAAGGGTCTGTCCATCCTGACAGAAAGATACGGCATTCCCGTGCATGAGGCGGACAGCTATTTCCTGACAGACGAAAAGACGCAGAAGTTCATGCGGGAGAATGAGTTTGATATCGGTATTTCCATGGGATGGCAGCGGCTTATGCCGAAATCTGTGTTGGACTGCTTTAAGCACGGCGTTTACGGCTTTCACGGCAACAGCGGCTATCTGCCCTTCGGGAGAGGGCGCTCCCCCTTAAACTGGTCTGTTATTTTGGGAGATACCCGGTTCAATCTGAATCTTTTCCGCTATGATGAGAAGGCGGACAGCCCGAATGTGTTTGCTACGGAGATGTTCTCTATCACGCCCCACGATGACATCCGCACGGCCCAGTATAAGAATATGATCTGTTCGAAACGCCTGATCCGTAAGCTTTTGGCGGCTTACGAGAGCGGGCACATCGAGATCAGAACGGATTCTAAGGATTTTGATTCCTGGTATGAGAAGCGGACGGCGGCGGACGGGAAAATAGACTTCCATAAAAGAACACGTGATATTTATAACTTGATCCGCGGAGTGGCTGCACCCTTCCCAGGGGCCTTTGCCCTGTGCCGGGAGGCGGAAGTGCGGATCTGGGAGGCGCATCCCTTTGATGAGATGATCGATTTTTCTGAATATGCGCCGGGAGAGGTGATCGACGTCTTTGACGGCAAGCCTGTAGTGCGGACAGTGGACGGCTCGCTTCTGATCGACCGCTATGAGAGCAGTCTTTCGCTTGACAAGGGGGATGTGCTGGAATGACAAAACCGATACATGTACTGCACGTACTCGGCGGTGTGGGACTTGGCGGCGCGGAGAGCCGTATCATGGATCTCTACCGGCAGATGGACAGAGAAGAGATTCAGTTTGATTTTTTGGTGCATTCAGCAGATGCGAATGCAAGAAAACCGGAGTTTTACGACGAGGAGATTCAGGCTTTGGGAGGGCATATTTATGTGCTCCCCAAATTTAAGGTATATAATTACTTTTCTTACAGGAGAGCTGTGCAGGCTTTTTTTACTGCGCATCGGGAGTTTCGGGTGGTGCAGGGGCATATGACCAGCACGGCTGGGATCTATCTTCCCATTGCCAAGAAGGCCGGGGTGCCCGTCACGGTGGCCCACGCCAGAAACGCGGGCGTAGTGAAGGGGCCAAAGGGGTTTGCCACGAAATTTTTCAGACGGGGACTTGCAAAAAAGGCGGACCGTTGTTTTGCCTGCTCGATTCTGGCGGGTGAGGATGTGTTCGGCAAGGCGGCTATGGAGGCAGGAGAGATTAAGATCATCCACAATGCCATCGATGTAAGCCGTTTTACCTATGATGAGAAGGTGCGGGGCGAGATGCGGGCGCAGCTTGGCCTTTCGGAACACCTGGTACTGGGGCATGTGGGCCGGTTTGAATATCAGAAAAATCATCCCTATCTGCTGGATGTGTTCGCGGTTGTCTGCAAAGAAAGAGCCGATGCGGCGCTGCTTCTTCTGGGTGATGGTGCGGACAGGTCCGCCATGGAGGAAAAATGTAAAGAGCTGGGGATAGTTGATAAGGTGCGATTTCTGGGTAA
>CAMWMO010000120.1 GCA_947175305.1 uncultured Lachnospiraceae bacterium | reverse complement strand
CCTTTAGATGGTTATAGTTTTTAACAATATAAAAAGCAGCCAGATAGCTGCTTCCTTTTTCATTATCCTGTAAAAAGTATTGTCACTTTCCGTAAACACATTCTTCAAGTAGGAAAATGACATTCAAAAGACTGTACCACTGAATTTTCCCTTAGAAAATGAACCGTATCCTCCAACTCAATGCTCTTTGGCAAATTTATAATAAGCTGATATTTCATCTGATGATTCTTTTTCTCGATATTGCTGGAAGCAATCTGTGCATTCCATTCTTTTAACTGAGTCTTCAGGCACTGGTCAAACTCTTCGCAGTCCTCCACTATTATAAACATCTCCATTGTCACATAGTCTACTCCCGCATACTTATGAGAAAAATTGTGAAACAACTCCAATGCAATTGTCAGAAAAATTCCCAAAAAATACATCCCACTGCCAATTGCAAGCCCAATTCCTGCTGTTGCCCATACGCCGGCTGCTGTTGTCAATCCTTTAATGGAAGTTCGATTTTTAAAAATGATGCCTGCCCCCAGAAAACTAATACCACTCACCACCTGAGCGGCAATTCTTGCGGAATCTGCTCCCCTGACTCCTGCAAACGAATTGCCGGCTGCATCTGTCAAGTCCGCAAATCCGTATTTCGACACAATCATCATAAGCGCTGCGGTACAAGCAACCACCACATGGGTGCGAATTCCTGCACCTTTGAATCTTCTGGTACGCTCAATCCCAACCCATGCACCGCAGATGCCAGCCACAAGAATGCGAATGCAAAGTGCCAAAACAAGACCAAATGGTAAACTCGCATTCATTCTGTCCATTAAAATTGTCATTTGCCCAAATATTTTCACTTTTCCATCCCTTTCCTTTTATGATACTCCGACCATACTTCAGATTGACTTGCAACAGAACGTGTTTCTTGAAACCAGTATGAAACGAGCAGGTCAAAACCTGCTCGTTTCATACGCAAATCTAAGAACCTTGTGTGGTCTTTACTAACTCATGCAATATTGAAATGGAGGATCGCAGCTTGCTGTAAGCTGTCAAAAGTTCCTCATTATTCATTGCTGCAAAATTTGCATTTTTATACTGATAATAATATTTCTTTAATGCCTGATACTGGTCATACGAACTATATTCGTAATACAGCCCGAGAACTGTATTAGTATTGGCAATGACAGACCGCATCATGCCTTCTGTAACTTTTACATCTTTATAGAGTGTTACTGGCTTACTAACCTGCTTTTGAGGCAAAGTATTTCCATCAATAATATATGAGTAAGCCGGATAAATTTTCTGGTCGCATATGTTAGCACCATTAAAAATAATTGCTGACTTAAATGCCTGCACATAGTAACCCTGTGAGAGATTTTCGTTAAAAGTATAGTCAAGCGAACCATCTGTAACATGTGTTGGATTACCTATCGAAGGATTGTGAATCATACTGCACGCCATACCATTGTTGTCTGTAAAATTGTATCCCAGTTCAAATGCCTCATGGGAGTGCCCTGAAATCCATATAACGTCCTTATATTTTTCCAATAATGAGATAAACCTCTGTGCGGAGGGCAGGCTGCTGTCAATGGCGCCGCCATAATATGGTGTAACCAGATCATCGCCAGGTCCATATCCTTTTATCAGCGCATGCTGAACAATATAAATATTCTTGCCTTTCCCATAATTATCTTTTAATAATTTTTCTACCCAGTTAAGCTGCTCATCTGTAAATTCATCATATTGAGCCGGACGATAACCGCCTTCCAGAGCCATAAAAATAAACAAGTCTCCGGTTTTAGGTTCTGTAATGTAATAATAAGGTTTTGCAGCCGCCAATGTAGTCATAGAACCATCCAATCCGCTTGCATTTATAAACGCCTGCAACTCATAAGATACCACATCATCCTGACGAACTTCATGATTTCCGCCAGCTTCATAGATAGGGTTGACATAATCTGACTGAGACAAGATCAATTGATATGCTTTCCATTCTTTATCCAAATTCGCAAGTTTGGCATTAGTAACCTGATCACCAGAGGAAACAATAAAGTCAACATCAAGATTTACAGCGTAGCTTAGCGCCTGTGCCCAGTGAGCCTCAGAATATTCCCACCAATACGCAGGAGTATCTCCAAAATGCTCTTCATCAATATGAATATCGGAGAATGAATTAAATGTGTAAAGCGCCTCATTGGAAGTATACCCAAGCTGCTTATTGGCAGGAATGTCAAAAACTGCCACCGCATTTGATACAGACGGATACTCTGCAGAAGATGCATTCACTGCAATAACTTTTGTCGCATCCGCTGGAATTGCCGTATGGTATCCCAAAGAAAACGATTCTGTTTTTCCTGCGCTGACTGTCAATGTTGCTATCGGATAATAGCCGCCGAGAGCGCCTGCATTGTTGCTCCAGTACAAATGATAGGTAGCATCCGTGGGAGAAGAAAGGTATAATGTTCCCTCTGCATAACCAGCCTTGCCTGCATCAACACCTGTAAATTCATAGAGCAGCCCTGATGTAACAGATGCAGCGGGAGTTACATCCATTTCCGCCGCAAACGCTGTTCCTCCATATGAGAGCGTGAGTAGTGCAGCACATGATAGCGCGATTCGTTTTGTTCTTTTTTTCTGCATAGAATTTCTCCTTTCATAAAAATTTAATTACAATTTTATATTATCATTATATTTTGCTCAAGTCAATCAAAGAAAATCCAGCTCTGGCGCTTGAATTTTATTTTGAATAAACCGGATAAAATAGTAGATTCAATGTTATCTCCACCATATTGATCCAATGCCTGCTCATGTTTATAAAAGTATCTCTGTGCAGGGTGTGTATTTCAGCAGCTCCCCTGCACTGAAATACACATCATAACTAATCCATGACTGTTCAATCTCTTTTTGTTTCGTTCAGCCTGTTGTCCAGCACCTGCTGGATGGTAGCTTTCAGATTATTGATCTGAACAGGTTTGGCAATGTGTGCGTCCATGCCCGATTCGATAGCCTCCCGTACATCGTCCACAAAGGCGTTGGCGGTCATGGCGATGATAGGCACTGACTTAGCCGAGGGGTGGGCGCTGCTGCGGATGGTCCGGGTGGCGGTGTAGCCGTCCATTACGGGCATCTGCACATCCATCAAAACCAGGTCGTAGTCCCCCGGTTTAGATCCTTTGAATTTGTCAACGGCTTCCTGCCCATTGGCAGCGGAATCACAGACGGCTCCCAGTGAGCTGAGGATCTTGACCAAAATAAGCCGATTGGCCTCAATATCATCCACCACCAGAATATGTTTATCACGGACAACATCAGACTGGATTACCTTCAGGCTCTTCTGACTGCCTGTGATTCGCTTGATCACCTCTTTAAAAGTACTCATAAAGAATGGTTTGGACATAAAATGATCCACACCAATCTCCTCGGCCTCTTTCTCAATCTCACTCCAGTCGTAAGCGGTGAGTAAAAGAATGGGGATCTTATCCGGATAGTTCTGCCGGATCAGCCGGGCAGTCTCCAGACCATTCAAATTTGGCATCTTCCAGTCCAGCAGAATGAGGTCATAAGGCTGGCCTGCCTCCCGCGCTTCCCGCATCATCTGGATGGCAGCCCCACCATCAGTGACGTAGTTCGTATCCACACCCACTCTGCCCATAGTTTTGACAATATTGCGGCAGACTTCCTCGTCATCGTCCGCCACAATCATTCGGACGATTTTATGGTCTGCCCAGAAGCGTGGGTCATCTTCTCGCTCCTGTATGCGCAGCTCCAGCTCCACAGTAAAGGTGCTGCCCTCACCAACTTTACTTTCTACCTGGATAGTGCCGCCCATCAGGTCCACCAGGCTTTTCGTGATGGCCATACCCAGACCGGTGCCCTGGATCTCGTGGGTAATCTTTGTCTCCTCCCGGGTGAAGGGGTCAAAGATCACCTTCAGATAGTCTTCGCTCATCCCCAATCCATTATCGCTGACCGTGAAACGGACCCGGCTGTAATCTTTTACCACCTGGGGCAATTCCTCCACATATAACTGGATGGCTCCGTTTTCCGGGGTGTATTTCACCGCGTTGGACAGCAGGTTGATCAGGACCTGGTTGATCCGCACTTTATCCCCCATCAGGTGTTCATAGTCCATATGGGATGCAAAAATGTCAAAGGTCTGGTTTCTTGCGTTGGACTGTGGTCGGATAATGGAGTTGATCCCATTGATCACATCAGCCAGATCCATCTCGGAAATGCTTAATGTGGTACTGCCGCTCTCGATCTTGTTCATATCCAGCACATCGTTGATCAGCCCCAGCAGGTGCTGGCTGGCAGCGTCGATGCGCCTGTTGTATTCCATGACGGTACCGGGATTATCCACTTCGTCCCGCATGAGCGCCAAAAAGCCAATGATCGCGTTCATGGGGGTGCGGATATCATGGCTGACACTGCTGAGGAAGGCACTTTTTGCCTCGTTGGCTGCCTGAGCCATGTGCAGGGCTTCGGCAAGATCATTCTGGATCTTCCGTTCCCTGGTACGGTTAGAGAGATAGGACACCCGCTTTTTGCTGCCCTGAATGTCAACGCAGTAAGCACTTTCCAAAAAATACTTATGCTCACCGGTTTTGGGATTGATCCGCTCCATATCCCTGGGCTCCGCTATCTCACCAGGGCGCAGGGCTTTGACCTTTGTATAGTAAGCGATCGTACCCTCCGTATCGGCAACCATATCAGTAGCCCGGAAATAATCGACCAGCTCCTCTGGCATTATCCCCAGCACCCGCTCCAGATTGGGGCTGACGTACTCCAGTTTCTCCGTATCATGGTCAAATATCATGTACACATCGTCTGTATTTTGAGAGAGATATGTAAAAGACAGATCAAACAACTGTGACTGGTAAGCGGTTTCCTGTTCTCTCTCCTTGATCTCATTCTGTGTGTGCCATACCAGGAAAACAAACACGGAGCAGATGACCAGCATCAGGACGAAGAACCCCACCGCCATCTGGGAATCAAGCAGTATACCATTCGCCTCATTCTGAATGGCATCCACCGGAACGATGGAGAGTATATACCAGCCGTCCGCGTTTTCGATGGGGGCAAAGGTATAAATATAGCTGCCACTATCTCCGCTGAAAACGATGCTGCCCGTCTCCTGTGCCTCCAGTGACATCCTGAATGCTTCAATATCATCCTGGGGACTGTGGGTATCTGAGAGCGCGACAAAAACATTATCATAAGTACGTTTGCTGCTCATCAGAACAGACCGAAGCAGAATATCGCCTTTCGGATTCAAAATGTAACCGTATCCCTGGCCGTCATAGACCGAGAGGGTAAAGGTTTTCAGGACCTTGCTACGCTCATAGGTTTTTTGGACCAGGCCTCTGTGTCCATTTTGAAAAGTGAAGGTTTCATAGTAGCCAAACATTGGGACACCGGTAAAAATGCCGATATAATTATCCCAGATCCCGCTACTGGATAAGCTGCGGAAAAAATCCAGCTGATCCTCGTCCAGCTGAATCATATCCTGATAAACGTTACTGCAGGCCCAGCCTTCCTCCAGACAAATGACGGAATAGACCGAATCCACGTCCTTGAACATTTTCAGCCGCTCCTGGACAGCTTCTTTTGTAATGCCTTCACTCCCAGCAAAATATTCAGCATAGCTGTGCAGCCGTTCCCGGTCTCCAGAGATAAAATTCTCGAAAGCCTGCCTCTGCTGCACTGTTATTTCCATAACGTCCTGCATCGAATCGTCCTTTAGTCTGTCCCCTATTTTTTCAAGATAGTAAGCCATGCTGAGTACCATGATTCCCATGCAAATGACGATCAAGCCAATTAGAAATAGCCGTTGATGTTTTTTTATCTTCTTCACCATTATACATCTCTCCCTATCTATCAGAATTTGTCCTTGCGATCCGATCTGTAAGTATGTTATACTCACTGCTGATGAAATCTGCAGTGAGTATTGCGCCGACCGCATGCTGCAAAGCAGCTAATTTC
>CAMWMO010000119.1 GCA_947175305.1 uncultured Lachnospiraceae bacterium | reverse complement strand
TGCGGGGATCCATCAGGAATCCCACAAGGATCCAGCCCTCAGGGTTCTGGATCTCATCAATGGTAAGATTGCCGGAATCTACCTTGTCCACAGCCACCATCATATCGTCAAAATGAGAGAAGCGCTCCTCGCCGCCGTAATACTCATAGATGATGCGGGCGCAGGAAGGTGTGATACGGCTCTCCCCCTTATATTTTCCCTTTAATTCGTTGCGCTCATGCTCGCTGGAATGATGATCGAACCACAGGCCGCATCCCTCCACGAAGGGAACGTTCGCCAGCACATCATTCTCCGTGATCTCCACCAGTCCATCCTGCAGATCCTTCGGGTGCGCAAACTTCCAACTGTCGATCAGGCCTATCTCCTTTAAGAGGGCACCGCAAGCCAGCCCGTCAAAATCCGATCTTGTCACTAATCTCATATCTTTTCTTCTCCTTCTTATCTTGATTCATATATCCCTTATTCCAGATTGCTACCGTTCAGTCCAAGCCCATTCGCAAAACCGCTCCAGCTGAACTGTTATATATAAAATTATATAAGAATCAGACACGCTTTTCAAGGAAAACATTCTATTCATAGAGGTATCACTGTCCGGCCGGCTTTGGGAGGTATGACATGGATTTCCTCCCCCAGCTTAAAGGAGTAGAGAATCTTCTCCTTCACCGGTTTTCCGGCGCCTCCGGCATGACCGAAGATCTGCTCCAGCGCCTCGCTGTAATAATCGAGCTGCACCCGGTACCGCTTCATCAGCTCCTCCGGCGTCTTCACAGCGTCAGTCTTATAATCCAGCACCACATAGCCGTCCTCCTCCTCGAAGAATACATCTATGATACCCTGGATGAGCACGGTCTCCGCCGCCGGAAAGCTGTCCTTCAGACGGCTGGCGGGAAGTCCCATAACGAAAGGCTGCTCCCTGTACAGCCTGCCGGCGCGCGCCGCATCCGCCATACGAAGCGCCACCCCGCCGGTTAGGAAGGCTGTCAGCTTCTCCACCGACACCACCTCCCGGTATGCCGCAGAAAGTCTTCCGTCCTGCTCCATCCTGTCCAGCTGGCTGCGCAGCATCTCCTCTGCAAGCTGCCGGTTTGTATTGACCTCTTTGGTCAATTCTCGAAAATCCAGAAGCTCCATCACCTTATGAAAGGCGCTTCCCCGCATGGATCCCGTGACACGCTCGTCATTTTCAATGAATTTGGGCAGATAGGGCACCACCGGTTTCTCCTCGTACAGCTTAACAGAAGCTTCCGCTTCTTCCTGCATTCCGGCCTTTTTTAATTCCGATACGGTGGTCTTTGCATAGAGCTCACGCAAATTCTCATGGGGATAGGTATGAGAAAAGCGGTATGACATCTTTGTCATCAGCTCCGCGTCCACTTCCTTCTCCGGATCGGAAAGCAGAAGTCTTCTCTTCGCATCCACACTCAATATCGTCTCTGTGACCTTTTCCTCCATGACATGATCCCAGCCGGTCAATTTTACCGCGATCGCCAGGTTTTGCACATATTCCGGGCCGCATTGATCCGCCTCCAGTCCGCAGGACTCATAGAAGGCGTCCAGACACCGGTTCCCGGACAGCGCCGCCAGCACCAGACCTAAAAGACTCTCCTGCCCCATAAGCGCCTCATAGGAGAGGAGTTTTCTTTGTCGCCGCCTGCAGGAGGCCAGATATGCCGCCTTCTTTTCCGGGTTTTTGACTACTCCGGTCAGTATCAATTTTTCCTCCGCACGGGTCATAGCCACATAGAGAATCCGCAGTTCTTCCGCCAGATTGTCCCTCTTTAATTTGACCGCCACTGCATTTTTGCGCAGATTCTTCGCTTTCACCCGCCCTTTCGGATCCACATAGTCCACACCGATCCCCATATCCACATCCACCGCCAGCACACCGGAAGCTTCCCGCTTCTGAAAGCCCTTCGCCAGCCCGGACACGAAACAGATGGGAAATTCCAGTCCCTTACTCTTATGGATGCTCATGATCCGCACCACGTCCGCATTTTCATCCTGCATCCCGGCCTCGCCGTAATCCACCTCATACTTTTCCAGCTGCTCCATATAGCGCAGGAAATGATAGAGTCCGAAATAGCTGGTCTTCTCGTAGTCCGCCGCCTTTACCAAAAGCATCTCCACATTGGCCCGGCGCCTGCTGCCCTCGGGGCGCGCCGCCACATAGTGCAGATAGCCGCTCTCCCGCAGGATCGTCTGCAAAAGCTCATGAACGGAGAGATAAGCCGCCATATCGCGATAGCGGGATATTTTTTGTAAAAATGCGGTGATCTTATAAGACAGGGCTGTGTCTGCACCGCACGCGCGCAGTGCGTCATAGAGATACCTCTTCTTCGGGCAGGACGCTCGCACCAACGCGATCTCCTCCTCCGAAAAACCCCCAAGCCAGGAGTGCAGGACGCCATAAAGGGGAATGTCCTGTAAGGGATTGTCCAAGATCCGCAGAAAATGTAACAGTTCCTGCACCTCCTGGGCCGCAAAATAACCGGTCCGGGAAGTCACATGGACAGGGATTCCCTCCTGCTCCAGCACCTTCTTAAACACCTCGTCCCAACCGGACACAGTGCGAAGCAGGATCACAATATCCCGATAAGAGGCCTTACGCAGCTTCCCCGTCTCCCGGTCGGTGACCTGAAACGTCCGCAACAGCTCCTTGATCCTGGCCGCCACACCGTAGGCTTCCTGCTCCTTCACGGAAACCTCTTCGGGCGCATCCTGGGCCTGAAAAAGAAGCAGCTCCGTCCTGTTCGGAGAATCGCTCTCGGCTTGAGCATCACCCACAGTCTGAGAATCGCTCTCAGCTTGAGAATCATCCGCAGCCTGAGAATCATTCTCAGGGTAATCCGCCCCCAGATGCAGCGCCGCCTGCTCATCGTAGACGATTCCCCCTGCCTCCTGTCCCATCAGCCGTTCAAAAAGCCCATTGACACTGTCAAGCACCTCCCTGCGGCTTCGAAAATTCTGATGGAGGTCGATCCGCAGGTTCTCTGTTCCCGCCTGTCCGTAGGTCTCGTACTTCTCCAAAAACAGCTCAGGCCTTGCCAGTCGGAACTTATAGATACTCTGTTTCACATCTCCCACCATAAAGCGGTTGTGACGTCCCTCTGATTCTCCGCTGATGCAGGATAAAAGATATTCCTGCACCAGATTGCTGTCCTGATACTCGTCGATCAAAATCTCCTGATAACAGTCCCGATAGGCTAACGCAGTCTCTGTGGGAACACACTTTCCATCTTCTTCCCTGACAAGCACCTGCAGGGCGAAATGCTCGATATCGTCAAAATCCAGAATATTCTTTTCCCGCTTCGCCCCGTCAAAGGCCTCTTTAAAAGAAAGCGTCAGATCCACCAGCGCTGCCGCCGCCCTGCCGCAGGCCGCCATCTGTCTCTCCACCTGCTTTGCAGAACCGGCAAAAAACTGTGTCCGCAGCTCCGACAGATGCTCCTTCACCTGATCCCGCAAGCTTTTTGCCATGTCCCGTTTCGCCGGAGAGATCGCATCATCCCGCTTGGAGGGCAGCCGGTCGAACCGCACCGCGCCGAAGGCGGCGCAGAGCGCATCATAATCAAGAATAGCCGTTTCATCTGTCTGCTCTGCTGCCGGCTCTGCCGCCGTTCCTCCACCACAGGTCAAAAGCAGCTTCTCCACCATCTCCGACTCCCGCTCCAAAAGGGGCGCATAGGGATAGGGACCGTCCGGCTCCTCGCAGAGGTGCAGAGCTGTTTCCAGCTTCTCCAGACACCCCGCCAGGACAAGCCGCACATGTATAAGCAGATCTGCTGCCCAAACGAGCGCCCAGAAGTCGCCGGAACCAGAACCGCCGGAAGCAGCCACTGTTCCGCTCGGACCATAATCATTCTTCCGCTCGCTAAGCCACTGCTCCGGGAAAGGCATACTCATGGCGAAGTCATAGAGCTTTAACACCTCTTTTTCCACCGCCTCATCCCTGCTGCCCACGCTGAAATATTCCATGCAGTGCAAAAAATCCGGCTCCGCCTTGGCATAAGCATCCTCGATCACCTGCGCCAATACATCCTCGCGAAGAAGCTTCATCTCACCCTCCTCCGCGATCCGAAAGCCGGGATCCAGCCCAATGGTGTGGAACTGGTTGCGCAGCACGAAAAGGCAAAAGCTGTCGATCGTAGTGATCTGGGCGTTGTAGAGCAATGTGGTCTGCCGCTGCAGATGCTCGTTTTCCGGATCCTGCGAAAGCCTCTCATTCAAGGCGAGACTGATCCGCTCCCGCATCTGTGCCGCCGCCGCATTGGTAAAGGTCACCACCAGAAGACGATCAATGTCCACAGGATTTTCCCCGTCGCACACCATCTTCACGATCCGCTCCACCAAAACTGCCGTCTTGCCGGAACCCGCCGCCGCCGATATTAAAAGATTACAGCCTCTGGTATCTATCACCCGCTGCTGTGTCTCAGTAAATGTTATCCCCATCTTCGATTTCCTCCCGCATCTGCGCCAGCGCTTCCCCGGCGTTCAGCTTTTTAAGCTTCCGCACCGGATATCCCTCCGTCCCGGCATCATAGCCGCAGACGCTCTTGTATGCACAGTAAGTACAGGCCCGATCACTGCCCATCTCACAGGGATTGACCGAAATAGTCCCATTCAGGATCTCCCTGCCGATCTGTTTGATCTTGTGGTTTACATAATGTGAAATCGTCTGCATATCCTCTTCTGATATAACACTCGAGGCTGCAGAGAAGCTGCCGTCCTTTTTCCGCTCCAGCGGGAGAATATCGGACTTGTCCGTAAACTCTCCATCCAACATTTTGACAGCCTCGTCATTTTTATTGACCATTCCAGTCATCTTAAGTTCCCGCAAAATCTGTAGATTGATCTGCTCTGCCGTCATACCCTCTGTCTCCTCCACCATCGGATCCGCGACCCGATAATAGAGCATGGCGGCGGGCACCGCCTCTTTGTCCGGATGTTTCTTTTTTACAAGCTCCACCGCCGCATTCATATAGACCACCAGCTGTAACTGCAGTCCATAGTAGAGCGCCGCCAGATCGAAACGCCGCGCCCCGGACTTGTAGTCGATGACCTTCACATAGACTCTGTCTCCGGCCTCACAGGTGTCCACCCGGTCAATCCTGCCCCGCAAACGCATTTTTTCCTGCCCGCTCAATGCAATGTTTAAGGCATCCAGATTCTCTAACGCCTCGAAGGATACCTCGAAGGCCTCCGGCAGAAACTGTCCCTTCTTAAGCTGGGTCTGCAGAGTCTGCACCGTGCGGTTTAAGATCCGTTCCAGCCGTCCCAACAGATGCTGGTTTCTGGCATTGCTGTAGAGGATCGTCTCCCCGCAGACAGCGGCGTAGGCCGAAAGCGCCTGTGCCACCAGCTTTCTGCCCTCCTCCTCGGGAAAGTCCAGCCAGGTGTAGCCGCACTCTGTGAGCTTATCCCCAAAAATCTCCAACACCCCATGAAACAGATTGCCCATATCCACCGCCTCGAAGCTGTACTCCTCCCGCTCCCGCAGCCGCAGCCCGTACTGTAAAAAATGGGCATAGGCGCATGCGGCATATTTTTCCAACCGGCTGACGCTGTTCAGAAGCGAAGCGCCGTACAAAGCCGTTGTGACTGCTTTGGCGAGCGGTGTGTCCTCGTATCGTGCAAAGGCCGTCTCAATCAGAGATTCCAGTTGTTCCCGGTACTGGGGCATCCCCGCATAACAATGGTAGAACGTGTAGAGCGTCCTCTGCTCCGACTCCTCCAGTCTTCCCTGTGCATATTCCCGCAGACTGTCCGTGAAAAAACCGATCCCGTCCGCACCGCTCACCAACTGCTCCTCCACCGCCGCATACTCCGGCGTCTCCAGCGCAAGCTGCGGAAACACGCCACGCACCAGCTCAACCAGATAGGCAGGGCGCAGCGACCTGCCGTCCTCCCCCACTCGCGCGTAGGAGAGATACAGCGCTTCCGAGGGCTTTGTCATATTAAGATACAGATAGAGCCTCTGAATATACATCTGTTGTCTGGGCGAGGGGGCCAGTTCTATATC
>CAMWMO010000118.1 GCA_947175305.1 uncultured Lachnospiraceae bacterium | reverse complement strand
TTGTAAATCTGGTTATAGAAGCAGTAGAACATAAAGTCCAGAAGATCCGGCACCACAGCCTCCGCGCCCTCATTTTCCAGAAGTTCCACCAGATGATTGTTGGCGGTTGGGGCAAATTTTACCAGGATCTCGCCCACGATGCCTACCTTGGGCTTTTTAAGCTCCTCATCAATGGGGATGGCGTCAAAGTCTTTTATGATCTGACGGCACATCTTTTGGAAGGTCAGATAATTCATATGCTTCTTGGAGACAAAGCTGCGGCAGCGTTCCACCCACTGAGCGTGCAGGGTATCAACCGAGCCGGGCTCTTTTTCATAGGGCCGCATGCGATAGACACAGCGCATGAAGATGTCGCCAAACAGTGCGCTGTAGGCAGCGCGTATCAGTAAGTCGGCGTTTAAGTGGAAGCCCGGATTGCTTTCTATGCCGCCCAGATTCAGGGAGATTACAGGAATCTGCGCCATATCGGCTTTCTCCAGTGCCCGCCTGATAAAGCCCACATAGTTCGTGGCACGGCAGCCGCCGCCGGTCTGACTCATGACGATCGCCACCTTATTCAGGTCATATTTGCCCGACAGAAGAGCATCCATGATCTGTCCCACCACGATGAGAGAAGGATAACACGCGTCATTATTTACATATTTCAGACCTACATCTACAGCCTGTCGGTTGTCGTTATTAAGCACTTCAAAATGGTAGCCGCAGGCGTTGAAAGCGGCTTCCATAATCTCAAAGTGAATGGGCGACATCTGGGGACAGAGGATCGTATAGTCCTTACGCATCTGCTCTGTGAAAGGCACCTTGGTGATGGCGCTGGAGCGTATGGTGCGCTGCTTTGCTTTCTGTTCTCTGACCTTGATGGCGGAGAGCAGGGAGCGGATACGGATTCTGGCTGCGCCCAGATTGTTGACCTCGTCAATCTTTAGGCAGGTATAGATCTTGTCAGAGCCTGTGAGGATGTCGTTTACCTGATCTGTGGTGACGGCGTCAAGGCCGCAGCCAAAGGAGTTTAACTGGATCAGATCCAGGTCGTCCCGGGTCTTTACATAGCTTGCCGCCGCGTAAAGGCGGGAGTGGTACATCCACTGGTCGGAGACGATCAGCGGCCGCTCCGGAGCCGCCAGATGGGAAACGGAATCCTCGGTCAGCACGGCGATATCGTAGGAGGTGATCAGCTCAGGAATACCGTGGTTGATCTCCGGGTCGATATGATAAGGACGTCCTGCCAGCACGATGCCGCGCTTATGATTTTCTTCCAGATAGCGAAGTACTTCCTCACCTTTTGTCCGCATATCCTGTCTGGCGGCAGCCAGTTCTTCCCAGGCAGCCTCCGCTGCATTCATAACATCTGTTACGGGAAGCTCCTGAAACTCTCTGGTCAGCGCTTCCGTAACGGTTTGCAGATTCTTGAAGGACATAAAGGGATTGCGGAAGGTCACTTCACCCCGGCCAATCTCCTCCACATTATTTTTGATGTTTTCGGAGTAGGAGGTCACGATCGGGCAGTTGTAATGGTTATTTGCCTCGTGGAACTCGTCCCGCTCATAAAAGAGGGCGGGATAGAAGATAAAATTCACTTTCTGCTTGATGAGCCAGGACACATGACCGTGCGCCAGCTTGGCGGGATAACACTCCGACTCACTGGGGATGGACTCGATGCCGAGTTCGTAAATCTTACGGTTGGAAACCGGGGAGAGAATGACCCGGAATCCCAGTTTCGTAAAGAAGGTAAACCAGAAAGGATAGTTTTCGTACATGTTTAACACTCTCGGAATGCCCACAGTGCCCCGTTTTGCCTCATCTGCCGGCAAAGGCTCATAGGCGAAGTAGCGTTTCAGCTTATAGTCAAAGAGATTGGGCACGCCGTTTTCCTTTTTGGCGCCGCCAAGCCCTCTTTCACAGCGGTTGCCGGAGATGTATTGGCGGCCGCCCGTAAATTTGTTGATGGTGAGACGGCAGTTGTTGGTGCAACCCTTACATTTCGCCATGCTGGTCTCAAACTGCAGATTGGTGATCTGCTCCAGATTTAACATGGACGTCTGATAATTCTCCTCATAGCGTTCTCTGGCGATCAGCGCCGCGCCGAAAGCGCCCATGATGCCGGCGATGTCGGGACGGATGGCTTCACAGTCCGCAATTTTTTCAAAGCTTCTGAGGACCGCATCGTTGTAGAAGGTGCCGCCCTGTACCACAATATTTTTGCCAAGCTCCGAAGCGTCGGAGACCTTGATGACCTTAAAAAGCGCATTTTTGATGACGGAGTAGGCCAGTCCCGCGGAGATATCCGAGACCGAAGCGCCCTCCTTCTGAGCCTGTTTGACCTTGGAATTCATAAAGACCGTACAGCGGGTGCCCAGATCGATGGGATGTTCCGCAAAGAGGGCAGTCCGGGCAAAGGCCTCAACGCTGTAATTTAAAGACTTGGCAAAGGTCTCGATGAAGGAGCCGCAGCCCGAAGAACAGGCTTCGTTCAGCTGTACACTGTCCACCGTCTGATTTTTGATCTTGATACATTTCATATCCTGCCCGCCGATGTCCAGGATGCAGTCTACATCAGGGTCGAAGAAAGCGGCGGCGTTGTAATGCGCCACTGTCTCTACCTCGCCGTCGTCCAGCAAAAAGGCGGCTTTCATCAGAGCTTCCCCGTAGCCGGTGGAGCAGGAACGGGCGATTTTTACCCCGTCCGGAAGAAGATTGTAGATCTCTTTCAGAGAACGGATGGCGGTCTTTAAGGGACTGCCGTCGTTGCTGCTGTAGAAGGAGTAGAGAAGAGAGCCGTCATCGCCCACCAGAGCCACCTTGGTGGTAGTGGAACCGGCGTCGATTCCCAGGAAACAGTTGCCCCGGTAGGAAGCCAGATCGCCTGTCGCTACATGGTGCGCGTTATGGCGGGCACAGAAGCCGTCATAGTCTGCCTGAGAGTCAAAGAGGGGCTCCATACGCTCCACTTCAAATTCCATCTTGATGTCGGAGGAAAGCTTCTCTGTCAGCTCCTCCATCGTATAAGATACCTCCTCCTTCGCGTTCAGGGCAGAGCCGATAGCGGCAAAGAGGTGGGAAGTGTCTGCGTCAATGATATGGGCATCGTCCAGCTTCAGGGTGCGGATAAAGGACTGCTTTAACTCTGATAAAAAGTGCAGCGGGCCGCCCAAAAATGCCACATGTCCCCGAATCGGCTTTCCGCAGGCAAGGCCGCTGATGGTCTGATTGACCACAGCCTGAAAGATAGAGGCGGAAAGGTCCTCCTTCGTAGCGCCCTCGTTGATGAGAGGCTGGATATCGGTCTTGGCGAACACACCGCAGCGGGCCGCTATGGTGTAGAGGGAGTGATAGTTTTTGGCATATTCATTCAGCCCAGCCGCATCGGTCTGCAGAAGAGAGGCCATCTGGTCGATGAAGGAGCCTGTACCACCGGCGCAGATACCGTTCATGCGCTGTTCCACGTTGCCGCCCTCAAAATAGATGATCTTGGCATCCTCGCCGCCCAGCTCTATAGCCACGTCCGTGACGGGCGCAAGAGTCTGCAGAGAGGTAGATACGGCGATCACCTCCTGGACGAAAGGAATCTGCAGATGGTTGGCCAGCGTAAGTCCACCGGAGCCGGTGATCATGGGATGTACCGTGAGGTCTCCGAGACTTTCGTGGGCTTTTTCAAGCAGCCCGGCAAGGGTTTCCTGGATATTGGCAAAATGTCTTTGGTAGTCGGAAAAGAGTATCTGATGCCTGCCATCCAAAATGGCGATCTTGACAGTGGTGGAACCGATATCAATGCCAAGCGTGTATTGCATATCACTCATTTTTCATTCACTCCTTCATAAACAAAAAAGGTATTTCCAGTAAAAAATTACCTTTGTTCTTATTAAAATGTGTTTTTCGGCATACCCTGTCATTATACGACACTGTTTTCCAAAAAGCAATCGTCCAATTCTTAGAAAGAAATGAAGTTTTCGGTAAGCAATTATAAAATTTTTGTGACACGGTGTTTTTTTGAGTTGCGTCGTTTACTTTTAAAATGTGGGATGCTATATTATATAATAGTATTTTGATAATAGAATCCTATTTTGGATTCTATTTATATTTTTGAAGGAGAGTGCGACATGAGTCCTTTTGAACGAAAATTCGGAAAATATGCGATCAGGAATCTTTCTTTTGTACTGGTCATGTGTTACGCGGTGGGATATGTGCTGCAGCTTGCCGATAGAAGCGGACTGCTTCTGTCATATCTGACTTTGAATCCATACGCGATTCTGCACGGGCAGGTGTGGCGGCTTGTGACGTGGATACTGATTCCGCCGAGCAGCGGGGGCCTTTTTCTTACCCTGATCATGTTGTATTTTTACTGTTCCATCGGCACTTCTCTGGAGCGCACCTGGGGCACATACCGGTATAATGTCTATCTGTTTCAGGGAATGCTTTTCACCATTGCGGGGAGCTTTCTTCTGATGGGTTACTGCTACCTGTTTAAGCCGACGATTTTCCTGACAAGCCTGACGGGCACCGTGCTGACGATCAATACACCTGTAGAATACTTCACTGTCATATCGATGATGTTCAGCACCTACTATATCAACATGTCGATCTTTCTGGCGTATGCGGCGACCTTCCCAGATGCCCAGGTGCTGCTCATGTTTATCATTCCAATCCGGGTGAAATGGCTGGGGATCATTTACGCAGTGATGCTGGTATTTCAGTTCCTGGGCACGGATGTGTTCGGGAAGTTCGCCATCGGCGCGTCCCTCCTCAATTTCGTGGTATTCTTCTTGACTTCGCGCAATATGATGCACCTGAATCCCAAACAGATCCACAGGCGGCAGGAGTTTAGGCGTGATGTGCGAAAGAATATGGGCATTACCAAGCATAAATGTGCGATTTGCGGCAGAACCGAGGTGGACAGTCCGCAGATGCAGTTCCGCTTCTGTTCGAAGTGTGAAGGAAATTATGAATATTGCGAGGAGCATCTTTACACGCATACACATATCAAACGTTCTAATTAAATTACGACGGTTATAATAACTAATGTTATTGCGACGGCGGGAATGAGGACAAAATGGACAGAGAAGTGCAGTTTGCCAGAACTTTGGAAGAAATAAAGCATAAAGCGAGGGCACAGCAAAACCTGATAAGCAGCGCAGAGGTGGAGGAGACGTTTGCCGCGCTTTCGCTGTCTGGGGAGCAGCTGCAGATGGTGTATGAGTATCTTGCGCAGAATAAGATCGGCGTAGATGAGCCGGTGGATGTGGAGGAAACTCTGCAGGAGGAGGAACGGGATTACCTGGTTTCTTATCTGGAGACTTTGCAGGAACTGCCCGGGGCGACGGCAGGAGAGCGGGAGGCCATCACCTTGTCCGCTATGGCGGGGGATCAGGATGCTATCAAAAAGCTGACGGAGCTTATGCTGCCGGAGGTGCCGCAGATTGCGAAGCTCTATACCGGACAGGGTGTAAGCCTTGAGGATCTGGTCGGGGAAGGCAATGTGGCGCTCTCTCTGGGAGTCACTATGCTGGGGGCGCTGGAGCATGCCTCTGAGGCGGAGGGAATGCTCGGAAAAATGATCATGGACGCCATGGAGGCGTGTATTGCGGCGGATGCCGAGGAGGCCAAGGCAGATCAGAAAATTGCCGATAAGGTGAACCGGGTGGCGGATGCGGCCAACGCATTGAGCGAGGAGCTGCGCAGAAAGGTGACGGTGGAGGAGCTGGCGCAGGAGTCAGGGCTTTCGAAGAAAGCAATCGAGGATGCAGTCCGCATCAGCGGCGGTAAGATAGAGTCCATAGCGAAAGGAGAAACCCGTGGAAGCGGAGAACAGGGATTATAAGTACTTTATGCAGGATACGGGTTCCATTTATCTGGGCGCCAGACTGAGCTATACGGAGATCCTGCAGGATGAGATGATCAATTTTAAGTACAAGAGTATCATAGAGCACTATATTTTAAAGGATACCGATCCGGAGCCCACGCGGGAGAGTCAGCTTTATTAGATGACGAAGGAACAGGTTTCCTAAAGCACCGATCCGCAGCG
>CAMWMO010000117.1 GCA_947175305.1 uncultured Lachnospiraceae bacterium | reverse complement strand
AACTTAACCTGATCAAGCGCTTTTACACCCGGAAATGTTTTACATATGTTTTCCATAGAGACAATAATCTCATTCATCCGATAACCCCTCCTTGTTTCCGTAATTTCAGTATATCAGAATCCTGTTTTTACAAAAGGGTGGGGGATTTTTGTTTTATGGGGGGATTTTTATGCAATTTTTATAAGTTGACAAAAAAACAGAGAGTAATTGAGAAATGTTGCCCATAGAATACTTTTAGATTTTGCTTGAAAAAGTCAGAAGTGACAAACGAGCACGCACAAGATATCCGTTGATCTGACTGTCAAAAACTTATACCAAGAAGCTGTGTCACCACTCCCGCGCTTACACCGATCATATACAGAAGCGCAAAAATCCGCAAATTTTCTCTCCTGTCATCATTCACCCGAAGCAGCACCAGAAACCCCACGCCGGATCCCGACAAAAGACCCGCAATCAAAGCGCCCGCATCCAGCACACCACCCAGATAGAGCTGTGTGAGAATGACCGAGGATGCGCAGTTGGGAATCATACCTACCAGTGCCGCGGCAAACAGCCCAAGAATCGGTTGATCAAGCACCAGCGCCGCCAGCGTTTCCTCTCCGATCAGAGCTATGATCAGATTCAGGACAAAAGAGATCACTATTATATATAAGAAGATTTTCCAGGTGTGATTAATTGCCGATCTCCAGACTCCTTTTTCACAATGACAGTGTTGGCGTTCACACAAATGCTCAATCTGCAGATCCCTCTTTTTCTGAAAGAGCAAATCCACCAAAAAGCCCGCAATCAGTGCAAAGAGAATCTTACAGAAAAGAATCTTAGCGATCACGGAAACATTCACATTCTCGGATATCATAATAGGAAGCATCTCATCAGAGGTCGATAAAAAAACAGCAACAAGAGTTCCCATCGTAATGATCCTGCCCGCATAAAGATTTGCGGCAACCGTGGAAAAACCGCACTGCGGGAAAATACCAAGCACACTGCCGATAGCCGGACCCGCCTTGCCTGACTTCCGAATCATCTCCTGCATCCTTCCCCCCGTCCAGTGCTCCAGCGATTCCATCGCCAGATAGGTCAAAAAAAGAAAGGGCAGCAACCGGATACTGTCTATACAACTGTCATATATCACTTCCTGGATCATATCGATCTCTCTCCATCCGAAATCATATCGTAGAAACCTTCCAGTTTATGATATCACGCTTTTGAGAAAAAGCAAGTCGGTGTAATTTTGCACAAAAAGTACAAATTTTTTCTCTTTTTACCATATTTTTATGAAATAATGATTGATTCTCTAGGAAAAATGTACTATTATAGAAGTACGTGTAATAGTGGAGGAGGTTCGGAATGGAAGGCTTAAAAAATATCATGGAGGATGCTGTAGAGTACCAGCTTAAAAAGCTGTTATCTACTATGCCGGATGTCTGTTCTTGTGACAATTGTAAGCTTGACATGATGTCTTATGCGTTAAACAGACTTTCACCCCAGTATGTACGTACGGATACCGGTGCTCTCTTTCAGAAACTAAACAATTATCAGCCACAGGCTGAGGTGACGATCATGACTACAGTAATGACTGCAATCGAAAAGATCGGCGCGCATCCGCAGCACGATTAAAAGATTTTTATATTTATTATGATCATAAACAAAAAGACTTTCCGCAGAAAGTCTTGATTATATACTCAATTCCTTTTCTGTATTCCCGTTTTTATTGCACCACACTCTCGATCCTGTACTCTACTTCGTACCCATGATCCCTCTCGTATTCTTTCCCCAACCAATACGCTGTGCTTTGCAAACTCTCCTCGTAAAGCGCCTGTGTCGTGACAGAATAGTCAAATACCTCACCGTCCCAGGTACAGCTGGTCTGCCGCGCTGTGCCATCCGCCATGACAAACAGTACATCTACCGTTCCGGAAACCTTTTCACTCTCTGTATTGACCAGATAGTAGCTTCTTATTTCCTCATAAGTCCCCTGTATCTCCAGCTTTTCAGTCAAAAAGCGCTCCGCCTGCTTACGGATAGAAGCCGTTTTATCCGCTGCCTCTGTAATTGAGGGTCTCACAGCAAGCCTCTCCTTCATATCATGACTGTATGACATAGAACGCAGTGTACCGTCCGCCGCATCAATAAAGAAATAGTAATATCTGTAATTTCCGAGATCGCTCCAGTTTACACCGTAAGTGTCGGGGAAAACCGGCATATAATCATCTTCACTCACATAATAATGGTTTATTTCCATACCGCTCCCATCAAGTCCGAAAATCTGCCCTAAATATCCTGTGGCAATCTCTATCGCCCTCTCCTCGGAAATGCCTCCGGCCGCCGTCACTTCTTTGATCTGTTTCCTCTCTTCCTCTTTTTGCGCGGCAATCTCTTCTACTCGCTGCTCCTGCAGGGCATAATCGCGCTTTTTCTCAAAATCGATCTGTTCCAAAATCTCCTCATCCGTCAATTCCCGATTTGTCGGCAGATAAAAGACCGCTGTCGTCGAAAGAAAACAAAACTCGTGCTCTGCTGCCTCCTCCTCACTATTAACCTGCACCAGTTCTCCTGTGGGAAAAAGCCCCTCCAAATATTGTGAGTAAAGCTTTCCCCTGCGCTCCTTCTCCCCCGCCGTATAGTCTCTGGTCTTACTGTCCGCCTCAGCGACCTGATTCTGTGTCTTTTCCGCGAGCTCCGCGACCTCCTCCTTAGGCTGCTCTTCCATCCGCTCCTGCACCAGAGAATTGACTAGGGCACGGACGGGTACGCCCAGGGCACCCACTGCCAGAATGCAGATTATAAAAGCTGCCGCGATCCGCAAGGCTCTCGTATACCTTCGCGGTTTCTTCATCGCCCGCAGCGTCAAGATCATCTGCTCCTGCCTTTCTTCATCAAAATCTATCTCCTGTACTGCTTCTCTTAAATCTGTAATCTTCATATATTATCCCTGTCCTTTCTCTTCAAACAATTCCTTTCTGTCCACAGCATCCGTTAATCCTCCTCCAGCCGCAGCCGCAGCATTTCCCGCCCTCTCTGCAACCTCTTTTTCACGGCATTGACAGATATCCCCAATATTTCCGACACTTCTGTCGTTTTATAGCCTTCTATATAATGCAGATAGACGGCCACCTTTACGGCGAGAGGCAGACGGATCAACTCCGCCAGTACATCACTGTATTCCGGATCTTCATAGCCGGCATTGATCTCTTCCAGTTCCACCTGAGGGTGCCGCAAATGAAACCGCCGCATGTCCCGGCAGCGGTTCTGCGCCACCTTGATCAGCCATGCCTTCTCATGCTCCTTGTCCCGAAACCCCTTCGCCCGTTCCAGATATTTGCAGATCGTATCCTGCACCGCGTCCTGTGCATCTGCCTCATTGCCCAGCATGACCACACAGATACGGTAAAGCATGGGACTGTACTCCTTCACTACTTCTTCTATTGTCATAAACGCTTCGCCTTTCCTTGTTTTGGACGTCCCTACTTATAACACGCCGCAGGTCCTAAAAAGGTGCCTCGATTTTCGCCCGGCGGCGAAAATCACGAGAATGCTTCGCATTCTCCTTAAATGTTTCACACTAATGCTATTTTTATAATGCAGAAAAATAGAGCAGAGAACTTTCATTCTCTGCCCCTGCATTTTACGTTATCATACAGTAGCCTTCTGCCTGTCCACAGCCTCGGCAATATACTCCTCCACCTTTTCCTTCGGGATGGCGAGGGCAAGAGACATCTCACTGTAGAGAAGCTCCTCCGCCTTGTGGAGATACAGCTCGTCTGAGGAAAGTACTTTTTTTCCTTCGTTGATACGGCTCTTCTTGCGCTGGTAAAGGGTTTTAATGATCTGCACCAGACTTTTGGAATCATAGGTACGGATCGCGTCTTTGTAGGTCTGCTCTCTGCGCTTTTCCTCCTGAATCCACACGGTATCGATCTCCGTGATGTGTTCGATCAGCTTTTCCGCCTCATCTTTATTCATGATCCTTCGCATAACGATCTTATCGTTATTGACAGGCGTGTAAATCGTGCTCGCCTTTTCAAAGACGGGCTCCAGAACATAGTACTTTTTCTCTTTATCCATTCGATCGATCGGATTATCCGTAATATCGATCACACGACATACTCCATGTCCCCCGCACATAATCAGTTCGCCCTTCTCAAACATAACGCCCTCCAAATCTTCTGACCCTCACACCAACGAGTCCAACAACAGCCTGCCTCACATCCACACAAACACGCGCCAAACCGCAGTATCCCTTACATACCATTCTAACACTTTAAAATTTCTTCCGTAAGTAATTTTGAAACAGAAAAGTATTTTCGGCACTTTTTATGGCAGAAGCCGCCGCTCCGATTGTGAAAAACTACTAAATAAAACTATGTCTGAAAAAGCGATTCCTAAATAATACCCCTTACACTTTTATATTTTCCTACAGCCTGTCCGCCTTTCGGTACAGGCGCAGGGAATCAACGCGCCTTAAAATTATCGCAGATAAATCTGGTCTCCTCCATCGGGAAAATACGAATCATGATACCCTTCACCAACTTCTCCGCATCAAACCGGGACAGAATGATGACCATTTCATTCCCGGGAAAAGGAAGGATATCTATAGAATCTATATCCTCCTTTGCATTGACTAATGTCGCCTTCGGCGGATTGATGTCTATCGTCTTGCCGATCATTTCCGTGAGGGAAATCGCGGAAGCTCCCATCATCTGATTCATTACTTCCGACACACAGGACAGATGCATCTCGTTGATATCTCCGGGAGCTGCCGTTCCCGCTCCTCCCATCATCAGATCCATGATTACCTTGACATCATTTTCCTTAAACATCAAAAGATTGTTTCCATGAAAATCATCTTTATAGTCTATCTGGACTGTCACACTTCCCATACCAAACGCTGTCAGGATATTTTTAATATCCGCACTATTAACAACCTTCAGCGAAGGCGGGCTGACAGTTACCTTTTTTCTGGTTAATGTATTTAATGAAATAGCGGAATGCGACATACAGATATGCGCTGCTTCTGCCATTTTATCTTGATCCACTGGTGATAGTTGTCCCATACATTGCTACATCCTTCTCCAAAATAATTACATTTATCGGTGCTAATGCCTCAATATTACTATACCTTATTTGCGCCCCTTCGTGCAACATCTTATTTGGAAAAATGTAGATAAATAAATTATATTTATAGTGTTCCCTTATTCGGCCTCCCGTAATCGCTCCACCACAGATCGTTTTACCACATAACGGTATGAGATGAGCGGAATCACCGCCCCCAGAATGAGGAACGCGGGAGCCACCACGAGGATCGGCGTAACGGTCAGGTGATAACTGAAAAACCAGAACATCCCCTCCAGAACACTGCTTGCCACAGGCCCCATGACAATTGTTAAAACAAAGGTGATCACAACGGAGCTGCCCGCAAACACCATGCCCTCCGTGATCAGCATCCGGTTCAATTGTTTGCCCGTCATGCCTACGGACTGCAGTACTGCAAACTCCCGTTTTCTGGTCATGATGCTTGTGAGAATCGCATTCAGAAAGTTTAAGATTCCCACCAGACCTACGATCAGGGCCGCACCGCTTCCCACCATCATAAACATATCACGGAAACCGTAAAAATCTTCCTCGTAGGTCTTTCTGCTCTCATAGTCGTACTCAGAATCGTCGCTGCCTGCAAAGTCATGCATCCACTTCTCTACCGCATCTACCTTGTCGTCCTCGCAGTCGAACGCGTAATAGAGAACATCCGATGTCCCAGAATCCCGGATAAAGGTATCCGCACCCATCACGAACTCATCGGCACCGTAATAACGGTAGGAAAGAGATGCTGGTACCTCCACCAGCGCGGCCACCTCATATACTTTATTTTCGTACACCTTGGCCCTCTCCCGCCAGGGCTTGTTGCCGGTTTCCTCATTTTTCTCATAAATCTCACCAGTTTCCGGATTATAATACTCAGACTCCTCCACATAACGGATGGTCACTTGGTCCCCCACCTTTGCCCAATGGGAATCCTCATGGATATTGCCGTAA
>CAMWMO010000116.1 GCA_947175305.1 uncultured Lachnospiraceae bacterium | reverse complement strand
ATACTGCGCCGTGATAGAGCAGACCAGTCCGATCAATCCCAGCGCCACCAAAATCCCGCCCATCTTCAAAACATAAGATGTATCCGCATTTTTGATTCCCCGGTCAATGACCGCTGCCATGACCAGAGGCACAAACAGCTCAAAGGTTGCCTCCAGCATTTTAAAAAGCGGGGCAAAAACTGTTTCCTTTTTATAATCTTTCAGGTAAACCAGCAATTTCTTCATAACGACAAACCGCACTCCTTCTTTGCGTTTCTGAAAGAAACATTTATAGAAACATCTATACATACAGACAGCAGTCCTGTATAGGAACTGCTGCCTTGTTTATTTCATGTATCTGCAGTGCTCCACTCTAAAAAGTTTTACCACTGCTCTCTATTGTATATATTCTTCTGTCTGAGCCTGAATCTCTTCACTGATCTGCTTCACCGCTGTGGAGGGTTCGTAGCTCTCCTCCGGGTATAGCACCTGATGAAGCTGTCTCACATTTTCCTCCAGATCTTTCGGAACCACACAGCTTCCCTTACTGCCCACATTGGCGCCGGCTCTTCCTCCCTCAAAGGGAAATCCGTCGCTCTCCGTCACCTTATAGCCCGCCACGCTGCTGAGAACGCTCAAGACTTCATTTACGTTTAAGGAGGTCTCCACCTGAGGCAGGACGGCATTGACCATATCAGTCAGTGTGCTCACGGATGCCCCTCTCGCCTTCTCCATCATGGCGGTAAGCACTTCTCTCTGTCTCTGCGCCCGACGGAAATCATCGCCCTTCGTGTACCGTATACGACAGTAGGCGGTGGCCTGCATACCGTTCAACAGCTGTCTGCCGCTGTGCTCCACCGGTGTGTAGTCTACACCCAGCTCCTCCGCCATACAGAGCTGATAATTATTCAGGTGGGTGATCTCAGCGTCCGTCACTTCCATCTCTATCCCGCCCAGCGCATCGACCGCATCGATCAATCCGGAGAAACCGATGGTGACATAGTCCGTGATGTCCAGATCCAGATTCATGTTGAGCATATTGATCGCCTGCTCCGGCCCGCCCTGTGCATAGGCCGTATTGCATTTATTATAGCTGTCGTTACTCAGGTTCAGATAGGTGTCTCGAAAAACGGAGATCAGCTTGATCTCCTGGGTATCCTGATTGATACTGGCGATCATAATGGTATCGCTTCGGGTGCCCTTACCCAGTTCCCCGTCTCTGGCATCCACACCAAAAAGTGCAACGTTGCGATATCCTTTCGCCGGTTCCTTTTCCTGTGCCTCTGCCTGCTTTACGTCGGTGGTCTTTTTCTGAACAATCTCCTCATTGATACGGATATTGTCCTCATCAATGTCCTTGCGGTTTACCTCGCCGGTCATGGTGACGACTACATACATCACGCCAATCGCGATGAACAGGACACAGACCTCCACGATCAGGAGCGGAACGCTCCCCCGAAAGCCACGCTTTTTCTTATCCATACTGACTCCTTTGTCAGATCCTAATTCCCCTTTGTATTGCAGATCATCTAAAGAGATATATTATCATAAAAGCCTCTTTAAATCAAGTCGATGGCATCCCGCACCGTTCCCACGCCGATGACCTGCATCCCCGCCGGAGGCTTGATCTGTCCCACGTTGACCTTGGGCAGGATACAGGTGGTAAAGCCCAGCTTGGCCGCCTCCGCCACTCTCTGTGCAGCCATAGAAACACCCCGCACCTCTCCGCTTAAGCCGATCTCCCCAAAGACAATGGTCTTATCGTCGATCACCCGGTTCTTAAAGCTGGACGCCACCGCCATGGCGACTCCCAGATCAATAGCCGGTTCCACGATCCGCATGCCGCCGGCCAGATTCACATAGGCGTCGCAATCGGACATCTGCAGATTCAAACGCTTCTCCAGCACCGCCATCAACAGATTCAGTCTGTTAAAATCCATTCCGATGGCCTGCCGTCTGGGTATGCCGAAATTGCTGTGACAGACCAATGCCTGAATTTCCAACAGTATGGGCCGGGTTCCCTCCATCGAGCAGGACACCACGGAACCGCTGGCTCCCTCCGGCTTCCCGCTCAGCATAAATTCCGAGGCATTCTTCACCTCCGAAAGTCCCTCCTCCTTCATCTCAAAGACACCGATCTCATTGGTCGAGCCGAACCTGTTCTTCACTCCCCGAAGGATCCGGTACGAGGCATGCCTGTCTCCCTCGAAGTATAACACCGTATCCACCATATGTTCCAGAACTCTGGGGCCCGCCACTGTACCCTCCTTGGTCACATGGCCCACGATAAAGATGGACACCCCCAGCCCCTTGGCAAGCTGCATGAGCACATTCGTGGATTCCCGCACCTGGGAAATACTGCCCGGCGCGGAGGAGATCTCCTCGTGATACATGGTCTGGATCGAATCGATGACAGCCACCGCCGGCATCTGCTTGCGGATCGTCTGCTCCACCGTCTCCAGACTGGTCTCGCACAAAAGGAGAAGATTTTCCGAAAAATCCCCGATCCGATTGGCACGCAGTTTGATCTGCTGTAAGGACTCCTCCCCGGAAATATAGAGAAGCTTATGACCGTCCGCCGCCATATGCCTGCACACCTGCAAAAGAAGGGTGGATTTGCCAATGCCCGGATCGCCTCCCACCAATGTGAGAGAACCCGGCACAATTCCGCCGCCCAGCACCCGGTCAAGCTCCGCCATATGGGTGGTCATGCGCGCTTTTTCACTCAGATCCACCTCGCCAAGGCTCACCGGCTCTGCGTCCTTCCTTCCCGTCGCATTCCCCCGCGCACCGCCGTTCTTTCCCGATACCTTTTCCTCCACCATCGTATTCCATTCTCTGCAGCCGGGACACTGTCCCAGCCATTTGGAGGACTCATAGCCACAGTTTTGACAAAAAAATACCGTTGTTTTTCCCTTCGCCATCGGTTTTCTCCTATCATTCAAAAAGAAAGAGCCTTTCGACCGAATATGACACTCATGTCAGTCAAAAAGCCCTGTCTGTCAAACACCTACTTTACGATCTTTACCTCTGCTGCACCTACGCTTGCAAGTTCCACACTGATATTCAGCTTTCCGCTCAGATTCGTCTTCATCTCTCCCACATTAGCGCCGTTTACATAGACCTTATACACCGTGTCCTCCTCGAGTCCCACCGTGATCTGGGCATCCTCACTGCCTTCCACCTTGAAGGTGACGCCGTTCTCTGTCTCCGAAAAGCCGTTTACACTGGTTCCCGGCTCCGACTCATAAGCAAACATACCGTTTTTCTCCAGCTTTGTCAGTTCCTTAAAGGTCTTCACCTTGTACAGATTACCGCCATGCTCGTAATCCTCCAGCTTCGCCTTGGCAGCAAGCATATGATTGCCAAAGCTGATCGTTCCGTCGCCCTCCGCGCGCAGCAATTCCTCTACTACAGCCATTGTACTTTCCTCCTATGTTCTATTCTCCTACTGCTTTAACCGTAAAGGTTATCTTTTTATTCTTAAATCCAACAGAGACTTTGTCGCCGCTCTTCACTTTTCCCGCCAGAATCTCCTCCGCCAGCGCATCCTCGATCTCCGACTGGATCGCCCGCTTCATCGGCCTTGCACCCATTTTGACATCCATATGCTTCTCGATCAGATGCTCCTTCACGGAGGAAGTGATCGCCAGATCGATATTCATCTGCTCTCTGCAGCGCTTTGTCAGATTTTTGGAAAGAAGGGTCACGATCGCCTTCATATCCTCTTTGTTCAGAGGATGGAATACCATGATCTCATCGATCCTGTTGATGAATTCCGGCTTAAAGAGACGTTTTACCTCCTCCATCACCTTGCCCTTCATCTTATCATAACTCTGCTTTTCCGTCTCCGCCGCACCGAATCCCAGATTCTTGGGATCGATGATCCGCTGTGCACCTGCGTTCGAGGTCATGATCAGGATGGTGTTCTTAAAGCTCACCTTCCGCCCCTTGGAATCGGTGATATGTCCGTCGTCAAGCACCTGCAGGAGTACATTAAACACATCCGGATGAGCCTTCTCTATCTCGTCAAAAAGTACCACGGAGTAAGGATTCCTGCGCACCTTCTCAGAGAGCTGTCCGCCCTCCTCAAAACCCACATATCCCGGAGGCGATCCGATCATTTTGGACACCGAATGTCCCTCCATGTACTCTGACATATCTACCCGGATCAAAGCGTTCTCGGAACCAAACATAGCTTCCGCCAAAGCTTTGGATAATTCAGTCTTACCCACGCCCGTAGGCCCCAGAAACAGGAAGGAACCGATGGGACGATTGGGATCCTGCAAACCCACTCTGCCCCGGCGCATGGCCTTCGCTACAGCCACCACAGCCTCCTCCTGACCGATCACTCGTCTGTGCAGGATGGATTCCAGCTTTAAGAGCCGCTCACTCTCCTTCTCCGCCAGCTTCTTCACCGGGATCTTCGTCCACAGCGCCACCACCTCGGCGATCTCGTTCTCTCCGACCACATAGGCGCGATTCTGCTCCGCCTGCTCCATCTTCTTGACCAGACGCTCATATTTCCTGATACAGCTCTCCTGCTTCTTTTTCAGCTCTGCCGCCTGAGTAAATGCCTCCATGCGGATGGAACGCTCAATCTGCAAATCTATCTTGTCTATCTCATCGGACAGCTCCTGCAGCTTATCGGGCTGCTTCGTCACGTGAAGCCGCACAGCCGCGGAAGCCTCATCGATCAGGTCTATCGCCTTATCCGGCAGATTTCTGTCATTGATATAGCGCGCCGACAGAGCCACCGCCGCACTGATCGCTTCCGGCGTGATAGTAACTCTGTGATGCTCTTCATATTTATGGGCAATACCCCGCAGGATATTTTCTGTCTCCTCAATGGTCGGCTCCTCCACCGTCACCGGATGGAAACGTCTCTCCAACGCGGCATCCTTCTCCACATACTTGCGGTACTCTGCGATGGTGGTCGCGCCGATGAGCTGAATCTCGCCTCTGGCCAGAGAGGGTTTCAGGATATTGGACGCATCTATCGCTCCCTCCGCGCCGCCCGCGCCGATGATGGTGTGCATCTCATCCAAAAAGAGAATGATATTGCCGTCCTCGATCACCTCTTTGATCACCTTTTTGATCCGCTCCTCGAACTCGCCGCGGTATTTACTTCCGGCTACCATCCCCGAAAGATCCAGCGTCAGAAGTCTCTTATTCTGTACGGTAAAGGGCACATCGCCCGTCACGATCCTGGCGGCAAGTCCTTCCACCACAGCCGTCTTGCCCACGCCGGGCTCTCCCACCAGACAGGGATTGTTTTTCGTGCGCCGGCTTAAGATCTGAACAACTCTGGTGATCTCCTCCTCCCTGCCGATCACAGGATCCAGCTTCCCCTCTCTGGCAAGCGCTGTCAGATCCCTGCTGTAATGATCCAGCGTGGAGGTATTCCCCTTTTTCTTATTCTGCTTTCTGCCCAGATCTTCCTTGTAAAGCGCGCCGTCCTCGCCCATGGCTACCAGCACATCCACATATAGCTTCTGCACCGAAATGCCCATGGTATTAAGGAGCCTGACCGCCACATTCTCCCCTTCCTTCAGAAGAGCCAGCAGAATATGCTCTGTTCCGGTTCGATCACTGCGGAATCGCTCCGCCTGTCTGTGCGCCTCCTCTAAAATGGCCTGCGCCCGCGGGGAATAGCCATCCCGTTCCGCGATCAGCACAGAAGTTTCCGGCACGATCAGATCCTTGATCATCTCTTTTAACTGCACGACATCCACGCCGTTATTTAAAAGCACCGTAGCCGCAACGCCCGTGTTTTCCCTCAAAAGACCCAGCAGGATATGCTCACTTCCCACATAACTCTGCCGCAGGCTTCTGGCCGCCCGCTCTGCAAGCATCAGGGCCGCCTTTGCCTTATCTGTAAATTGTGGCTGCATTAACCTTCCATTCCTTTCCCATATTCCTCATAAATCTCATCTATAAGAGCATGGACTTCTTCCCCGGAAATATTCTTACAGCTTGCCTTTGCCAGAGTGACTAACAGATCCTCTCTGATCTCCTCCAGCGCGCGCATCCTGTCGATATCCACGGCCACCATCACACCCCGTCTGCGATCCACCTTGACATAGCCCTCCTGTTTCAGGACAGTGTATGCC
>CAMWMO010000115.1 GCA_947175305.1 uncultured Lachnospiraceae bacterium | reverse complement strand
GGGAAGCTGCCAGAACCATTTTCGCGGTGCATTCTTCTTTGCACTGTCAGCAGGCTTCTTCGGATGCAGCAGTACCTCAAGGATCTGCAAAAGACCGTGAAGTCCGCCCCAGAAAAGGTAGGTCAGAGAACTGCCGTGCCAGAAACCGCTGACTAAAAAAGTGAGAAACAGATTCAGACAGTGCCGCCATTTCTTCACCCGGTTGCCGCCCAGCGGGATGTAGACATAGTCCCGAAACCAGGTGGACAGGGAGATGTGCCATCTGCTCCAGAATTCCCGGATGGAGAAGGAAAAATAGGGGCTCTTAAAGTTGGTCATCAGTTCGATGCCAAAAAGTCTGGCACAGCCGATGGCGATGTCGGAATAGCCGGAAAAATCACAGTAGATCTCGATGGCGAACATCACGGTAACGATGATAAAGACAAGTCCCACATAGCTGAAGGGGTTGTTGTAGACCTTGTCCACCACGACCGCAAAGACATCCGCGATCACCAGTTTCTTAAAATATCCCCATGCCATCAGCTTCAGGCCGTAGGTCACATTGTCGTAGTCAAAGGTCCGTTCCTTTTTCAGCTGCGGGAGAAGGGAATCCGCTCTGCCGATGGGGCCTGCCAGCAGCTGCGGGAAGAAGGAGACGAACAGGGCGTAGTAACCGAAGTGACGCTCTGCACGGATCTTTCCTCGATAGACATCGATAAGATATCCCATGGACTGAAAAAAATAGAAAGAGACGCCTGCCGGAAGAAGGATCCGCAGGGTCACGGGATGTATGGTGAGGCGTCCCGCGTCGATCAAGGCATTCAGTCTGTCGATGACGGGACCTCCCAGTTTAAAAACAAGGAGAATGCCGATCAGGGGCAGAATACCGGTGAGCAGACAGCGCTTTTTGGCCTTTTTATCCGGCGCTTTCTCCAGACCCAGAGCCATGAAATAGGTCAGCGCGGTGGAGGCAAAGAGCAAAAGCCCGTAGGCCACATGAAGATTCATGTAGAAGGCATAGCTTGCCGCCAGCAGCAAGATCCAGCGAAATCTGGCCGGCACGATATGATACAGGATAAATACCGCTGTCAAAAAGACAGCGAAAGTCATGGAATTAAAAAGCATGGTTTTCTCCGATCATTACTTGAAGCAGATACTGATTTTGGTCTTATTTTACTGTATTGCGAAAATTATTACAACCTGTTGGTTTCTTTCGCGATATATTTATGATAAAATGTGTACAATAATGTAGACATGGGAACGGGCGTTATGGGTATCACCTCTTTTTATTTTTTGTGTTTTTTTGCGATCATGCTGTTATTGTACTATAGTATCCCCTCGAAATTTCAGTGGGGGTTTCTTTTGCTGTGCAGCGTCTGTTATTGTCTGCTGGCGGGGCAGGGAGTGCTGCTTGTCTATCCGCTTGTGTCGTCTCTCGCCTGTTTTCTGGGCGCCAAGTTTCTGGTCCAGACACCTGTGGAGGAAGAGAAAAGGCGCAGGGGGATCCTGACAGTGACTGTATTGGTCAATATTGGGATTTTGTTTGTCTTAAAATATGTCAATTTCGTGATCAATACGGTGAACGGTATCGCGGCTCTGTTCGGAGGGAACGGGGAGGTGCTTTCCGGAGTCGATTTTCTGGTGCCGCTGGGGGTATCCTTTTATACCTTCTCCCTTCTGGGCTATGTGATCGACGTATATTACGGACTCGCCGAGGCACAGAATCATTTCGGAAAGCTGGCTCTTTATGGTCTGTATTTCCCGAATCTAATCTCCGGGCCGATCCTGCAGTACAGAGAGCATGCGGAGACCTTTTTTGCGCCCCATGCCTTTGATTACCGGCGGGTGACGAGAGGGCTGCAGCGGATGGTCTGGGGCTTTTTTAAGAAGCTGGTGATCGCCGAGCGTTTGGGAGTTTTAGTGAATACCGTTTACGGAAGCTACGAGACCTATGGAGGCGCTTACATCTGGGTGGCTACGGTCTGCTATGCGTTCCAGCTCTACACGGATTTTTCGGGCTGCATGGATATCGTGCTGGGAATGTCGGAGAGTCTGGGCATAGAGCTGTCGGAAAACTTCCGGACGCCTTTTTTTGCAAAGAGCGTGACGGAATATTGGCGCAGATGGCATATCACGCTGGGCGTGTGGATGAAGGATTATGTGTTTTACCCCCTGCTGCGCACGAAGCTTTTTACGGATATCAACAAGTCCTTTAAGAAGAAATTCGGGAAAAAACGGGGCAAGCAGTACAGCACCTTTCTGGCCATGTTTGTGCTGTGGCTGACGGTGGGCATCTGGCATGGCGGGGATTGGAAATTTGTGATCGGTTCGGGGCTTTTGCACTGGTTCTACATCGTGATGGAGGAACTTCTTTCGCCGCCCTGCGCCCGTATGATGGAGAGAATGTCTCTCTCTGCCGAGGGGAAGCTTGTTACCGGGATCCGGATCCTGCGCACCTTTTTTTTGGTGTGTATCGGAGACCTGTTTTTCCGGGCCGCCTCGGTGGGCGATGCGCTGGCGATGCTAAAGGGCGCCGTGTGTGTATGGAATCCCCGGATCCTCTGGGATGGATCCCTGCTGAAGCTGGGACTTGACGGGGTCGAGGCGGCGGTGGCGGTCTTCTCCCTGCTTCTTCTGTGGGCGGTGTCTCTGGCGCAGAGAAAGGGCTCGGTGCGGGATGCAGTGGCAAAAAGACCGCTTCCCTTGCGATGGCTTCTGTGGTATGCGCTCCTGTTTGCCGTTATTTTGCTGGGATACTACGGACCGGGATACAGCGCGGCGGAGTTTATCTATCAGGGCTTTTAGAAAATCTGATAGTAAAGAACGGGAAAATGTGGTAAGATAAATTACAAAAGAAATGAGAGGATTACAGGAGACGGCGTATGGACAAGATTGCGGTACTGATTCCCTGTTATAATGAGGAAAAAACCATTGCGAAGGTGGTCAAAGACGCCAGGGAGGCGCTTCCCGAGGCGGTGATCTATGTCTATGACAATAATTCCAGCGATCGAACGGTGGAGCTTGCCAGGGATGCGGGCGCAGTGATCCGCCATGAGTATATGCAGGGAAAAGGGAATGTGATCCGCAGGATGTTCCGCGAGGTGGAGGCAGAGTGTTATATCATGGTAGACGGTGACGACACCTATCCCATGGAGTACGCCAGAGAGATGGCGGACAAGGTGCTTCTCCACAGTGCGGACATGGTGGTGGGCGACAGGCTGTCATCCACATATTTTACAGAGAATAAGAGACCGTTCCACAATTTCGGTAATTCCATTGTACGCGGCAGTATCAACCGGCTTTTCCGCTGCGATATCAAGGACATCATGACGGGATACCGGGCGTTCAGTTATGGGTTTGTGAAGACCTTCCCGGTACTCTCCACGGGATTTGAGATTGAGACAGAGATGACCATCCATGCGGTCTATAACAATATGCAGATTGAAAATGTGATCGTGGATTATCGGGACAGGCCCGAGGGCAGTGAGTCCAAGCTGAATACCTTCTCGGACGGCTTTAAGGTGCTTCACACGATCCTGAAACTTTATCGGGATTATAAGCCTTTCGGCTTTTTTGGGCTCTGTTCGGCGATTCTTACGATTGTTGCCGTGGTGCTTTTTATTCCTATCCTGCTCACTTACATCGAGACCGGTCTGGTGGATCGGTTTCCTACGCTCTTTGTCTGCGGGTTTATCGGTCTGGCGGCGATCCAGTCTCTGTTTGCGGGATTGATACTATCCAATATGGCGCTTAAAAATAGGCGTGATTTTGAATATCGACTAACCCTTGTGATAAGGAGGATTCGGCATGAATAAACGAAATGTGATCACGGCGGCCTGCGCGCTTGCAGCGCTTCTTGGCGCGGGACGGATCTTTCTTTTCCTGCGGGGAGCAGGCACGGTATACACTATGGGTATCTTTCCTATGGCGCTGCTGTTTGGTCTATATTGTCTGTGGAAAAAGGCTTTGTTTTATGAGAAAGTCTTTTTTTCTGTTCCGGCGAGAATTTTGCTGGCGGCCGGCTTTGCCGCCCTGCAGATACTGGGTCTGTGTTGGAGCCATCAGGAAGGGGTGTTATTCCCCGAGGCGGCACTCTGGGTGCTGTGCCTGACGCCCCTTTGCTATGCGGGGGTGAATATGGCCTTTACCTGGGCGGCGCGTGCGGCCCGGACGGATATGCTGACAGAAGAACACGAAAGACCGGAGGGCTCTTTTTGGGGAGCCTTTGCGGTTATTTTTGCAGGATTTTGTATCCCCTTTGTCACTTATTATCCGGCCATCATGGCCTACGATGTGATCCCTCAGTTAGACCAGATCCGCTCAAGCGGGCTGACGACTCATCATCCGCTGATCCACACGCTGTGGCTTGCGGCCTGCCTGAAGGCGGGGGAGGCGCTGCCCTTTGCCAATGCGGACAGAGCGGGACTGGCAGCCTATTCTCTGATGCAGATGGCTGTTATGGCGGGCTGTTTTGCCTTTGTCTATACGTTTCTTCGCAGACAGCGCGTGAATCGATGGCTCTGTTATTTCTTCGTGCTGTGTGCCGCTTTTTTCCCTACCCATGGGATGCTTGCCGTCTCGATCACAAAGGATACGGTTTATGCGGCGCTGGTCATGGTATTTACGGTTTTTGTCTATGAGCTTGCGGTGAGGGAGACCGGCCCGGAAAGAGGTTGGATCGCCTGCTATATTCTTGTGTCGGTGCTCTTGCTTTTGTTCCGGAATAACAGCATCTATGCGTGGATCTTATACGGGATCGCGGCATTCTTTTTTACCCGCCGCAAAAAGCTTCTTTTCCGGCAGATCTGTGTCTGCCACGGGGTGATCCTGCTCTTGTACCTGGCGCTGAACGGCGTGATGACCTATGCGGCGGCAGCCACAAGCGACACCTATGCCAGAGAGATGTTGAGCGTGCCGGCCCAGCAGATCGCCAGGGTGGTGCAGTATCATGAGGAAGAGCTGACAGAGAAAGACAGGGAAGCGCTTACCGCGGTCTGGCAGGAGGAACTGCCGGAGTATGTAGCGGTTATTGCTGACAGGAGTAAGAGAGATATCACAAATGAGAAAGAGACGCTTCGGATCCTGGCCCGTGAATGGGTTTCCCTGGGAATCCGCTATCCGGGAGAATATCTGAAAGCCTTTATGTTGAAGAATAAGGGAATATGGGACATGACAGATGTGTCATATTTAAACGATGTGTATTCCTATGCGAAGGGCTATCTGCAGATTACTTATCCCAGCGACCAGCAGGCGTACATGGAGACGTTGGCGCCGGGCTATGAGAGACATCAGAAATTGCAGCTCCTGCAGGCTTTGTACCGCTATTTTGCAGCGGGAGATGAGCTGTGGCGGTACTGTCCGCCGATGGCGCTTGTTATGCAGCCGGCTTTTTACTGTTTCCTGCTTCTCTTTTACTGTCTCTGCTGTATCGGGCTGAAAAAACCGGCGCTGCTGCTCCCTGCAGTGTATCTCATGGCGCTTTTGGGGACGCTGCTTTTGGGGCCCTGCGTGCTCACACGGTATCTCTACCCACTGATGCTGTCGGTTCCCGTTCTGGTGGGACTTATGTTCGGCCGGCGCGGGGGTAGCAAAGATGCCACAGCTTACATCATTTAAGGAGAATGCGAAGCATTCTCGTGATCGAGTGCGCGGGCACTCGATCGGTGCCACAACATAAACCATTTAAGGAGAATGCGAAGCATTCTCGTGATCGAGTGCGCGGGCACTCGATAGTTGGTATACGTAATAGACCGTGTCCCCCAGGGTAAAGGTGTCGGTGGTGGTAAGCTCCGCCTGATAGGTGTGGCGGAAATACATAAGGACAGGATGCTCTTCGTTGTATGGCGCGTCCTGCAGGATAAAAAATACATGCTCGTTGTCCACAAGATCCCGGCCGAAATCGCCAATCCCGTGGGCAGCGAGTTTTTTTTCGGTGTTGGGATTGCATACCACGCCCCAGTTTGTGTAGATGAAATTGAGGTAGGTATCCTGATCGAGGGCAAAGGGCGTCTCGCAGAAATGTTCCAGCGTCCCCGAACCGTAGGTCCATATATAGAAATTATCCGGGTGGGAGCGGCAGTAGTCCTTCAGCCCCAGCCAGGTTTCTTCGTGAACCCGGTAATTTTCCTCCACATTTATGTGTG
>CAMWMO010000114.1 GCA_947175305.1 uncultured Lachnospiraceae bacterium | reverse complement strand
TCTCTGCCCATAACCTTTCCGCTCTCCCGTCATTATTTAAGGATATGCCCCTCTTTGTCATACCATACCACCCCATCGGTCAACACATGATCTTCCCCCGTAAGGATCGCCTGCACATAATCAGCCACTGAAGCGATCTTCCTGCGAAAGGCAGTGCCGCCGCCAAACAGCTTCTTGAAATGAATGTCCGATCCTGCGCTGATGGGCAGCTTATGGGTACGGGCATACTCTAATGCCTTCTGGTCATACTGATAATTTCTGTGTCCGAGGCTCCTGGGATTCGTGTGGGCCGCGTTGATGCCCTCCACACCGTCCACCCATTCCGGGAAGAGACGTATTTCCGGAATATAATCCGCCTCCCTGAAAGGATGAGCATGCATCACCAATCCGCCCGCCTCATGGATCAGGCTGTACTGCTCCTCCACCGTAGCCTCTCTGATCTGGGGATGGCTCTTCAGCCATGCACCATCCACTCCGTATATCAGAAATTCCGTTCCCTGATAGCCTGCTTCGTATCCGAAAAACACATCCAGCCCGATTCTGTCTCCCTCCGTCCGGGCGTGCTCATAACCCTCACAGAAAACGTCCACCCATTCCTCCCAGGGCAGACTCCTGTCCACCGCCGTGTTTCCATACCAATTATGATCTGTCACGATAATGCCGGTATAGCCGTATTCTTTGCAGGCTCTCGCCATTTCAGCCCCGGTGCTCCGGGCGCAGGCGCTCCCCTCCGACGTATGCAGATGGGTCTCATACAGATAAGGATATTGTTCCCGAATTTTATCGTACATAACCGTTGCTGCCTTCCTCCCCTAAAAAGGGATTAAATCGCACCAGACGGCACAATCTAACCCCTCTCTCCTCACGCTATAAAAGAATTTACTTGATCACGTGAATCCAGCCCTCGGGCGCTTCGATCCTGCCCATCTGAATTCCTGTCAGCGTATCATACAGCTTCTTTGTGATCGGCCCCATCTCATTCATACCGCTGGGGAACGCGATCTCTTTGCCGTGATCGACCACCTTGCCTACCGGAGAGATCACTGCCGCCGTACCGCACAGACCGCACTCCGCGAAATCCTTCACTTCCTCCAGAAGAACCTCTCTCTCCTCCACTTCCAGTCCCAGATAATCCTTCGCCACCGTCATCAGAGAGCGTCTCGTGATAGAAGGCAGGATGCTGTCGGATTTCGGTGTTACCACCTTATTATCCTTCGTCACAAACAGGAAGTTCGCACCGCCTGTCTCCTCCACCTTCGATCTGGTTCCGGGATCCAGATACATATTCTCATCATACCCTTCCTCGTGAGCAGTGATGATCGCATGCAGACTCATCGCATAGTTTAAGCCCGCCTTGATATGCCCCGTGCCGTGCGGCGCCGCTCTGTCAAAATCACTCACCTTGATGGTGAGAGGTTTCGCGCCGCCCTTGAAATAAGGGCCTACCGGCGTGGTAAAGATTCTAAACTGGTACTCCTCCGCAGGCTTTACCCCGATCACAGAGGAGCTGCCAAACATATATGGCCTGATATAGAGAGTCGCTCCGGAACCGTAAGGCGGTACATAAGCCTCGTTCGCCGCTACCACATCCGCCACCGCCTGCACGAAGCGGTCCTTCGGGAATACGGGCATCTCCAGCCTTTTGCAGGAATCCTCCATACGCTGCGCGTTGAGATCCGGGCGGAACGTCACGATATGTCCGTCCTCGGTGGTGTAAGCCTTCATCCCCTCAAAACAGGTCTGCGCATACTGTAACACGCCGGCACACTCATTGATCACGATATTGGCATCCGCCGTAAGCGCCCCCTCGTCCCATGCGCCGTTCTTATAATTCGACACAAAGCGCTTATCTGTCTCTTGGTAACCGAAACCGATATTCGCCCAATCCAGATTCTTTTTTTCCATAATATCCAGCTCCTCCCTTACGCGCGCTTCTTTTTTTAATATATTAAACCTTTCTCTTTCAAAAGGCAAGCCCGTTTACAGCACAGTATTGACCACTTCCAGGGCAATATCATAGGCATAATCATTCACTGCTTTCTCACAAAGTCTGAGCATCTTTTTGTCGCCCTCCGGCCTGTCATAACGCTTTAACTCCTTAAGCTTGGCTGCAGCGCCTTCCCCGTCAAAATCATCCAGTCTGGCCGCCAGCTCCTTAAGCGTCCCGATCCATCTGTCCTCCGTGATCTTCTCTTCGCCCTCACTCTCCTGAGGCTGTTCCTCCGCCTCCCCGGTACTCTGGCTCTCCAGATAGCTTTGCAGGCTGCTTCTCATTCTGTTCATCATACCAAACAGGATCGGTGAACGCACCGTCACATCCTCCAGCTGTCCCGCTTTTGACATCTTCTCCAGCTCAAAGGCCTCGTCCGCCAGATCATCCGCTCCTACATTTCTGGCATTTCCCTTCAGGGAATGGACAATGATCGCGTAGCCCGGCATATCTCCCTTTTTCAGGAAATCCTGAAGCGCCGTCTCCTTCTCCTGTAAGATCGAGTGAAAGTCGTGAAGCACCTTGCCGTAAAGCGCCCGGTCTCCGCCCATATAACGAAGGCCGTTGCGGATATTAAAGCCCATCAGATAAAGCTGGCTCTCCAGAAACTCAAGCTCGCCATCCTCCTCCGTCTGTGCACCGGCATCATTGCTGTTTCTATTATTGGACAAATAAACCACATTTTCCGGCAGGTACTCGATCAGCATATTCTCGAACTTCTCCGCATCGATGGGCTTGGTCAGATAATCCTGAAACCCCTCCTTCAGATAAAGTTCTCTGGCACCCGCCACCGCATTGGCAGTCAGGGCGATCACAGGAATATTCCGGGAGGGATTCCCCTCCATCGCCCGGATTTCATGCAATGTCTGCACACCATCCATCCCCGGCATCATATGATCCATACAGATCAGATGGTAAGTCTTTCTCTGGATCAGATCCAGACACTCCTCACCGCTCGCCGCCACATCGATCTGCAGGCGGGTTGCTTTCAAAAGCCCCTGCGCCACTGCCAGGTTCATGGCATTGTCATCCACGATCAGGATCCGGCCCATAGGCGCAATGAATTTTTCGTGATACGCCTCTACACTGCGCAGGCTTTCCTGATACTGCTTTTCAAAATCTCCAAGAGGTTCCCTGTCCACTACCTTTTGTATGATTTTAAACGAAAACGCGGATCCCTTTCCGTACACACTCTGTACTTCAAGTTCGCCGCCCATCATTTTGACCAGACGGTCCGTGATGGCAAGCCCCAGTCCCGTCCCTCCGGTTTTACTGCGATCGACAGAATGCATGCGCTGAAAAGCCTTAAAAAGATTCGGAATATCCTCCTTGCGGATGCCTTTTCCCGTATCCTTCACGATCACACAGATCTCAATGGTATCCTCCGACACCTCTTTCCAGCTCAGATGCAGTGTAACCTTGCCCTTGTCCGTATAGCGCACCGCATTGGATAGAAGATTCCCTATGATCTGCCGGATATGTATCTCATCCCCTAAAAGCTTATAGGGAATATCCTGTGCAATGTCCAGTACCAGATCCAGCTTCTTTCTGCGCTGCTGTACGGAGATACTGTTGATCAGATCATTTAACAGAGAGCTGACATCGTAGATCCCCTCTGTCAGTTCCATCTTATCTGTCTCCAGCTTAGAGAAGTCCAGAATATCGCTGACCAGCGCAAGCAGAATATTACCCGCCTGTCTGATATCCCTCGCATACTCCTTCACTGACTCTTCCTGACTTTCCCGCAGAATCATCTCATTTAACCCGAGGATCGTATTGATCGGCGTCCTCAGTTCGTGAGACATATTTGACAAAAAGATATCGCTGGTATTTTCCGTCTTTTTTTTGTTTTCCTGTCCCATCTCCTATACCTTCCTTACTTCCTGCGCTCATATTTTAAAAAACGGTAGGGCAGATCAAAATACGTCTGCTCCTCACTGTCGGCTGTGATCTCCCATGCCTCGTCACGATCCAGATCCGGAAAATAAGTATCCGCCTCATAGACATGATCGATCTTCGTCACATGCACCACATCACATTCCGGCAGCATCATGCGGTATACGCTCTCCCCGCCGATGATATAGATATCCTCTGACGGATAGCCTGCAAGCTCTTCCATCAGCTCTTCTTTACTGTGCACCACCACAGCATCCTTCACCTTATAGTCCGGATTCGTGGATAAAATAATGTTCGTCCTGTTCGCAAGCGGCATTCCCTGCGGAAACGTCTCCAGCGTCTTTCTGCCGAGCACGACCACCTTTCCTGTTGTCTCCTGTCTGAAATTCTTGTGATCTGCCGGGATCCGCACCAGCAGATTGTTCTTACAACCGATGGCCCAGTTGTTGTCCACCGCTACGATTGCGTTCATAATCTATCTCCTTCTCCGTTAGATGGCTACGGGAATATTTTCAATCTGCGGTCCCGTCACGTAATTCTCCACCGTCACATCATCTCTGGTAAATTCATAGAAATCCGTAATGTCCGGGTTCAGCCAGAACGTGGGTGCATCGTAGACAGGCCGCTCGATCAGCTCCTTTATCAGAGGAATATGTCTGTCATAAATATGAGCGTCCGCGATCACATGAACCAGCTCTCCCACTTCCATGCCGCAGACCTGCGCCAGCATATGCACAAGCACCGCATACTGCACCACATTCCAGTTATTAGCCGCAAGCACATCCTGAGAACGCTGGTTTAAGACCGCATTCAAGGTCAGCTTCTCATGCCCCGGCTTCTGGGTCACGTTAAAGGTCATGCTGTAGGCGCAGGGATACAGATTCATCTCATGCAGATCCTGATGCACATAGATGTTCGTCATGATACGGCGGCTGAAGGGATTGTTTTTCAGATCGTAGATCACCCTATCCACCTGATCCATCATGCCTTCTTTATATTGATGTTTCACTCCCATCTGATATCCGTAAGCCTTGCCGATGCTTCCGTCCTCATCTGCCCAGGCGTCCCATATATGGCTGTGCAGGTCGTTTATATTATTGGATTTCTGCTGCCAGATCCAGAGCATCTCATCCGTGGCACTCTTTAATGCCGTCCTCCGAAGCGTTATGATCGGAAACTCCTTGGAAAGATCATAGCGATTCACCACCCCGAAGAGCTTCACCGTGTAGGCTGTCTCACCGTCAGGCCAGTGAGGTCTCACCTTCTCCCCCTCCGTGCTCGTTCCCTTCTCTAGGATATCTTTGCACATGTTTATGAAAATATGATCTGCTAAACTCATTTTTATTCCCCTCGCATATTATGTAAACCGTCCAGGAAGAATGCGCTCTTATGGTCGATCCCATTTATCACAGAGCGAATTGACCTGATCCGCAAATCTGGCCAGATCCTTGTTTGCGCCGCCCTCGTTCTTGTAGATAACAGCCATAAGCCGCTGACCAGCGGCCAGCAGTCTCGTAAAGACAGTCGCCACGCTGCGCGCCTTCTTCTTGACCGCCACAGGCTCCGCCTCGTAGATAAACGTTCCCTCTATCAGATCAAACCGGGTGCCGCTGTAGGGTGCGTAAGCGTTATGCCCATGCTCGCCTTTCAGACACTCCGTAAAAAGTGTGCAGACACTGTCCTCACCATGCACCACAAAGACCTTCTCCGGTTTCTTCTCGAAACCGTTGATCCATTGCAGAAGGCCATTCTTGTCCGCGTGTCCGCTCATTCCCACCAGCTTCATGATATCGGCACGTACTTCGATGGGCTCTCCGAACAGCTTCACTTCCTCCACGCCGTCCACCAGCATTCTGCCAAGCGTCCCCACCGCCTGATAGCCTACGAAAAGAATCGTGCAGTCCGGTCTCCACAGGTTATGTTTCAGATGATGCCTGATACGGCCAGCCTCGCACATACCGGAAGCGGATATAATAACCTTCGGTATATTTTCAAAGTTGATCGCCTTGGATTCATCGCTGGTGATCGCCAGTCGCAGCCCCGGAAAGGTGATCGGATTGATACCCTTCCTGACTAACGCCATAGCCTCCTCGTCAAAGCATCTGGCTTCGTTTTTATGAAAAATGCCCGTAGCCTCCACCGCCAGCGGACTGTCCACGTAGACCGGGAAATCCTCATGCCCCTTCACCAGCCTGTCCGCCTTGATCTGCCGCAGAAAATAGAGCATTTCCTGTGTTC
>CAMWMO010000113.1 GCA_947175305.1 uncultured Lachnospiraceae bacterium | reverse complement strand
TGGGTTTTCCAGAGCGGCAAGAAACTCCTCCAGCTGCTGTGGATTTGTCATATCTACCTGATTTTCGCTGTCAAGAGCTGTACAGCCGTTGATACCCAGCTCCTGCACGATTTTTTGTACGATGGCAAGATTCCGGGCATCGCTGTCCGGGAGAGCCTCATCCTGCACTGCTTTCTCGTAAATCTTTTGATAGAGGGGAGCAAGGTCCTTCGCCTCCGAAGAATTTGGTGATTCTGTATCGGTGGTTTGGGAAAGTGGTGCCGGGTCTGCGGACTGAGAGGCGCTTTCTGTATTTTGACCACAGCCTGAAAGAATCAAGCCGCATAAAAAAATAAATAGGATACATTTTATCATAGTCATCATCATAGCAGATTTTTGGGTGTTGCGAAAGGCCGTTTATTGTTATACAGTAAAGAAAAGCGTTTCAATTTGGGAAACTGTAGAAGAAAGGAAGAGACGTCGCATGGGTAAAATGACAGTTTACCATGGCAGTTATACTGTTATAGAACATCCCGATATCAAGATAGGCAGGAATACGAAAGATTTTGGTCCGGGTTTTTACTGTACGGTGATTCGTGAACAGGCGCAGCGTTGGGCGAGGCGGTATCAAACACCTGTGCTGAATACCTATACAGTACGAATGGATACATCTCTTAAAATATTGGAATATAGGGAAATGACGGAGGAATGGCTGGATTTCATTATTGCTTGCCGACATGGGAAACCCCACGATTATGATATTGTGATAGGCGCCATGGCAAACGATCAGATATATAATTTTATTGCTGATTACATTGACGGTATTTTGACAAGGGAGCAGTTTTGGGTAATGGCGAAGTTTAAGTATCCGACGCACCAGATCAATTTCTGTACTTCGAAAGCCCTGCAATGTCTGGAATATGTATCCAGTGAAGCAGTGAAAGATTAAAATATTACAGATTTGTCGTGAGGCAGGGGTTATGTGGCAGAGAAAGGAAGGACAGCAGGATGACCGGACGAGAAGATTCGAGGGCGAACGATTTATTTTATACTTGCAGTTTGATTGATTATATTGCGAGAAAGACCAAAAATAAAAGAGTAACCGTTGTGAAGGCTCTGGGGAAAGCCAATGTTGCGAAAATATATGAACTGGCAGATGTTTATCACAGTGACAATATAGAAACGGTCAGCGAAGAGTTTGTTGCAGCTGCAAATATTGTTGAGGGAGATTTTGACAATATCGTGGCTGCCAAGTATGCTGTTCCCAGCCATTGGGACATCGGCAAAGTGTATAAGCGGTTGATTTTGGGGATTGCTCGGGAGAAGGATATCAATATCATTGATGCATTGTGGGAAGCTTATGATTCTTTTGTCAGTGAAAAAATTGATGATTATAACAGCAGTTTTTATTATGATGCGCCTCAGAATATTCTTAACACTTTTTTGACGGGCAGGATGGAATGATGTAAAGCGGCTGGAATCAGGAGAAAACAGGATTTTTATCATGGAAGCATATACGGATTTTGCACAGGTTTACGATGAATTGATGGATGAGACGCCCTATGAGGAATGGTGTGACTATTTGGTGGCACTGCTGGACAAGCATGGGTTTTCTGAAAATAACATAGATGTCACAAATAAAAAGGGAGAAACTGCCGATGTGAGCACGGCGGATAATGCCTCGGAGAGCGTGGCAGAAAACCTTGCCCAGGAGCGCAATACCATTCTGGATCTGGGCTGCGGCACTGGTACGCTGACGGAGCTCTTTGCCCGCAGGGGGTATGATATGATCGGCATAGACAATGCCCAGGAGATGCTGCAGATCGCTTTAGAGAAGAAGGAGCGATCAGGGCTGCCTATTCTTTATCTTTTGCAGGATATGCGGGAATTTGAGCTATACGGCACGGTGGGAGCGGTGATCAGCGTCTGCGACAGTCTGAATTACCTGCTGGAGGAGTCGGATATCATAAAAACCTTCCGGCTGGTCAACGACTATCTGTATCCCCGTGGGCTTTTTATTTTTGATTTTAATACGGTGTACAAGTACGCCCAGGTGATCGGGGATGCTACCATTGCGGAGAACCGGGAGGATTGCAGCTTTATCTGGGAAAACTATTATCACGAGGCGGAGGAGATCAATGAGTATGATCTGACCATTTTTGTAGCTGAGGGGAGAAGTGAGTCTGGGGCAGACAGTACGGCAGCGGAAAAGACAGCCTGCGGGCAGTTGGCGGAGCGATTCCGGCGCTTTCAGGAGGTGCATTATCAGCGGGGCTATCGCCTGGAGCAGATGATGGATTTTCTGGGGCAGGCGGGTCTTTCCTTTGTGGAGGCCATCGATGCGGACATCCACGGGGAAGTGACCGGGGAGAGTGAGCGGATCTATGTGGTGGCCCGGAAGGGGACGGAGACGACGGCGAATCAGAAAGCAGAAAGATGAATGTGCATACTTAACTCAAACAAAAAGTGCGGATATCTGCAAAAATAATTCGAGGTATATTGATTTCAAAGGTAGGATACGATATACTTAACTCGAACAAAAAATGCGGATATCCGCAAAAATCATTCAAGAGGTGCGTATGGTTATCAAACGGGACAAATATCTGAAAAAACTGATATCAAAAAAGGAAAATGGTTTGATTAAAGTGATTACCGGGATCAGAAGATGCGGAAAGTCCTATTTGCTTTTTAATTTGTATCATGAATATTTGAACTCAATCGGTATTTCAGATAATAATATTATAGAACTTGCACTGGATGAGATTGCGAATGCGAGATATCGTAACCCAATGGAATTGGATGCTTTTATACGAGCGCAAGTTGTGGATAAGAGCCAAAAATACTATGTGTTTATTGATGAGATTCAAAAAGTGTCCGAAATGCAAAATCCCTACGTGGATGATAAGACTGCAAAGTTAGGATTCGTAGATGTTCTTTTGGGATTGATGAAAATACGAAACGTGGATCTGTATGTTACTGGTAGTAATTCCCGGATGTTATCATCGGATATTCTGACGGAATTTAAGGACCGCGGGGATGAGATCAGAGTAAATCCGTTGACATATAGCGAATTTTACGCGGCATTTGACGGTGAAAAGAGATATGCCTGGCGGCAATATTATACCTATGGAGGTATGCCGCTTATCCTTTCTAAGAAAACCCATGAGGAAAAGAGCAAGTATTTGAAGGATTTGTTTGCCAAAACATATCTCACGGATGTGTTGGAGCATAATCGGATTCTTAATGAGCAGATGATTCTGGAGGATTTACTGAATATTGTTTCTTCCTCAGTCGGGTCTCTTACAAATCCGACAAAGCTGGCTAATACTTTTCAAAGTGTGAAGCAGATATCTATAAACGCTAATACGATCAGCAAATATCTGGAGTTCTTTATTGATGCATTTATTATGTGTAAGGTATTCAGATATGATATTAAGGGGAAAAAGTATATGGACACGCCGCTCAAATATTATTTTACGGATATTGGGCTGCGGAATGCACGATTGAATTTCAGGCAGCAGGAAGAAAATCACATTATGGAAAATGTAATTTTTAATGAACTACGTGTGAGAGAATATGATGTAGATGTGGGCGTGGTAGAGTATAACTGCCAGAATGGAAACGGAAAGAAGATAAGGACGCAGTTGGAGGTTGACTTTGTTGCAAACAAAGAAAGCAAGCGTTATTATATTCAATCAGCATTATCTATTGACAGCGAGGAGAAAAAGGCACAGGAAATCAATTCGCTGCTGAAAGTACCGGATTCGTTTAAGAAGATAGTAGTTGTGAAAGACGATATTATGCCATGGCATGATGATAATGGCATCTTGTATATTGGAATTGAGCAATTTCTATTAGAAGAAGATGCGGTTGACATTTGATAGAAGAAAGGAATCAGAATGACAGATTATTTGGTGCGGGCCACCGCAGCGGACGCGCAGATACGCGCCTTTGCGGTGACCTCAAGAGAACTGGTAGAGTACGCGAGGGCATCCCACGATACCAGCCCGGTGGTGACAGCGGCGCTGGGACGGCTTATGACGGGCGCATTGATGATGGGGAGCATGTTGAAGGGGGAACAGGATATCCTGACGCTCCAGATAAGCGGCGACGGGCCGGTACACGGTCTTACGGTGACGGCGGACGCTGCCGGGCATGTGAAGGGCTACGCGGACAATCCTCAGGCAATGATGCCGCCAAACAGCGCCGGAAAGCTGGATGTGGGCGGTGTGATCGGTGCAGGTGTCCTGCGTGTCATGAAGGATATGGGGCTGAAAGAGCCTTATGCTTCCACCATCGCCCTGCAGACCGGCGAGATCGGGGATGACCTGACCTATTATTTTGCCGTTTCTGAGCAGGTACCCTCCGTGGTGGCGCTGGGCGTGCTGATGAACCGGGACAATACCGTGAGACAGGCGGGAGGTTTTATCCTGCAGCTGATGCCCTTTACGTCGGATGAGGTGATCGACCGGCTGGAGCAGAAGCTTTCGCAGATCCAGTCTGTGACAGCTCTGCTGGAGGCAGGACATACGCCGGAGGAGCTTTTGGAGATCGTGCTGGGAGAGTTTGGCCTTACGGTCACGGACAGGTTGCCGGTGTCCTTCCACTGCGACTGCAGCAGGGCGCGGGTGGAGAAGGTGCTCTTAAGTCTTGGTAAAAAAGATCTGCAGGAGCTGATTGACGAAGGCAAAGAGGTGGAACTGCACTGTCATTTTTGCAATAAGAACTATGTTTTCCCGGTGGAGGAGATCGAGACACTTGTGAAAGCAGCAGGGACGAAGAACAAGGCAAAACAGAGTGGTTAAAACAAGATTTGATAATTGAGAATCGAGATAGAAAAAGACGAAATAAAAAATGCGAAACAAAAGACTGAACAAGAAGAAAAACCATTAAAAATCGAGTGTGATTTTAATGCACACATGGATAAAACACTGATAAACAGGGAAAAGTAAAGAATGCAGGAATGTGACGAGTGAACAAGAAACGGAGCCGGAGAAAAACAAAAATAACAGGAATTATGAAAAGAGAAGAAGGCCCGTTTTGAGAAAATGGTGTTGAGCCGGTTTTGACGAAAGAGAGGATGACAGTAACAGAGACATCTGTTATAGAAAGAAAATGGAAGGAGCTTTTGATTTTTGCCATCGGTCGAGAAAAGCAAAAAATAAAACAAGATTTAACGTAAAAGCACAATCGATATTTTGATTTTTTGTGCAAATAGCAAAACAATGAGCATAAAATCGGAAAACCTCGTATTTATAAGGAAAAATGAATATAAAATAGCGGGTGTTAACATTAAAATAGCGAGTGATATATAACGGAAAATATGAATTTTTGAAGTACAGAAAAGAAAAATGAGCGGCTTTGGTCGTTTAAAGACAGATATAAGAAAGGACTCATAAGATATGAAACAGGGATTTATAAAAGTGGCGGCGGTGACCCCCAAGATCAAGGTGGCCGATCCTGCCTACAATGCAACGGAGATAAGTAAGGAAATCGTGCAGGCCACAGAGCGGGGAGCAAAGATTATTGTTTTTCCGGAATTGTGTCTCACGGGGTATACCTGCGGCGATCTCTTTTTGCAGGAACTTTTGCTCACTCAGGCGATGGAGGCGCTCTCGGAGGTGGCGGGTGCCACGGAGGGGAGCGATGCGCTGGTTTTCGTGGGGCTGCCCCTTGTCAAAAACAATAAACTTTATAACGTAGCGGCTGTTTTGCAGGACGGGGAAGTGCTTGCTTTTGTTCCAAAGAGGTATATTCCTTCTTACGCGGAATTTTATGAGACCAGACATTTCACACCGGGAAACACTGTACCGGAGCCTTTTTATTATGAAGACAAAGAGGTGCCCTTCGGAACCGATATCCTGCTTCAAGTGGATGCGGTGCGGGGATTGACGGTGGGCTGTGAGATCTGTGAAGATATCTGGGCGCCGGAGTCTCCGGGAACGATCCATGCGCTTGCGGGCGCTACCTTGATCGTGAATCTTTCCGCTTCCAACGAGACAGTGGGGAAGGATGTCTACCGGGAGTTGTTAGTGAAATCTGCCAGCGCCAAACAGATCACTGCCTATATATACTGCTCAGCGGGAGAGGGCGAGTCCACGCAGGATCTGGTGTTCGGCGGCCATAATATCATTGCGGAGAACGGCACGGTGCTGGCCCAGGCCAAGCGTTTTGCGTCAGAGGCAATCTATGCCGATGTGGATATTCACAGGCTTTGCCATGAAC
>CAMWMO010000112.1 GCA_947175305.1 uncultured Lachnospiraceae bacterium | reverse complement strand
GCTGGTAGATCGTACGGTTCAGTATGATACAGCCGAGGCGATCGCCTTAGTGAAAAAGACAGCAACAGCAAAATTTGACGAGACTGTGGAGGTTCATATCAGAACCGGATGTGACGGCCGTCATGCAGAGCAGCAGATCCGTGGCGCGGTGGTACTGCCCAACGGAACCGGTAAGACGGTGCGCGTGTTAGTATTCGCCAAGGGCGACAAGGTTAATGAGGCTGAGGCAGCGGGTGCCGACCATGTAGGCGGCGAGGAGCTGATCCCCAAGATCCAGAATGACGGTTGGCTTGACTTTGACGTAGTAGTAGCAACACCTGATATGATGGGTGTGGTAGGTCGTCTGGGTAAGGTGCTTGGTCCGAAAGGCCTGATGCCCAACCCTAAGGCTGGTACAGTTACCATGGATGTGGCTAAGGCTATCAGCGATATAAAAGCCGGTAAGATCGAGTACAGACTGGATAAGGCGAACATTATCCATGTGCCTGTAGGAAAGACTTCCTTTGAGGAGAGCAAGCTGCAGGAAAACTTCGACGCTCTGATGGAAGCTATTGTAAAGGCAAAGCCTTCAGCGCTGAAGGGACAGTACCTGCGCAGCATCACGCTGGCAACCACTATGGGCCCCGGCGTAAAGGTAAATGTAGCGAAGTACTAAAACAGAAGCTTTGAAAGTGACGGGTTGTGGCCCGTCACTTTTTTGCTATGATATTCATTTAATGGTATAATAATCGCATGGCTAAGAAAAGAAAGCGAAAAAAGAAAAAGAGCATACGGCTGCATCGCAGCTTTTTTCTCCCTTTTATTCTGACTCTCACCATAGCGATGGCGGTTGGCGTTCTGGCGTTGGCGGCTCATCAGTGGATCACGGAGCCGGTAAGGATGAGGGCGACGGAAGCGGATCCTAAGGAGAGAGAAAAGTCTGCGCCGGAGCAGAGGGAAGTCGAAGAGACGGATGCGGATGTTGAAGAGTCGGAGGAACCTCCGGAGGAAAAGACGGAAGAAGCGGCAGAGCCGCCCTCCAGATATCAGGAGATCCTGGATGACTCTGTCTACATGGAGGAGAATCATATCTATGTGAGGGAGGCGGGCGTCTCCGGGCAGGTGACGTTGGCTTTTGCGGGAGATATTCTTTTTGACGATAATTATGCGATCATGGGAGCTGTCAGGTCCGGTGGAGACATTTCGCAGGGCATTGCACCGGAAGTGCTGGATCGGATGCGGGGAGCGGATATCATGATGCTCAACAATGAATTTGCCTATTCCAACAGGGGGGCGCCCATAGAGGAAAAGCAGTTTACTTTTCGGGCAAGACCGGAGACGGCAGGGTATCTGACGGATATGGGAGTGGATCTGGTATCTCTGGCGAATAATCACGCCTACGACTACGGACCGGATGCTCTGGTGGATACTCTGGATACCCTGAGGGAGGAGGGAATCCCTTATGTGGGCGCCGGCCGGGATATCGGTGAGGCGAGAAAGATCGTCTATTACATAGTGGGAGATATGAAGATTGCTTTCGTTTCTGCGACCCAGATCGAGCGGCTGGATACGCCGGATACCAAGGAGGCTACGGAAACCTCGGCGGGCGTATTTCGCTGCTGGAACGGAGCAAAGCTTTTGGAGACCGTGCGGGAGGCGGCTGCCAACAGTGATTTCGTAGTGGCGTATATTCACTGGGGCACGGAAAATCAGGCAGAGCTGGACTGGGCGCAGTTGAAACAGGCGCCGGAACTGGTGGACGCCGGCGCGGATCTGGTGATCGGAGACCATCCGCACTGTCTTCAGCCGATTGGCGTAATACGGGGCGTTCCGGTGATCTACAGTCTGGGAAATTTCTGGTTTAACTCCAAAACCATAGACACCGGTATTGTGGAGGTGGTGATCGACCAGACGGGGATCGTGAGTTATCAGTTTGTACCCTGTCTCCAGAGCGGCTGTCGGACGACTCTTTTGCAGGGAACAGAGAAGGAGAGGGTGCTTTCCTATATGCGCAGCATTTCCGACGGGGTGCAGATCGATGCGGAAGGATATGTGAGCTGGTGAGAACCTGATTTACCAGATTATGCTTAATCGGTTATTTTTTCCCGGCATGAAACTTTTGGGCTTTTTGAATCGTATTACCTATAGAGAGACAAGAAATCCCCATTGGTATAGAAAGGAAAGAGAATCATGTACATAGGAAATCAAGGATATTCTTCATGGATTCATAATGCATCCGGGGCGAGATACGGGAATGGAAGCCGTTCTGCGCGAGCCGACAGAAATGGTAAAATATCGAATGATGACACGAATGTCATAAACGACGCGGATGCAGAGAAAAAGAAAACCGAGGAAAACACCGAAGAGAAAAATACGGAGAATATGACCTATCGGGAACAGATTTTGGCTCACATGGAGGAGATGGCGAAGAAGGTGAAGGACGGCACGGTGGAGCCTACCTTCCAGACCGGTGCGCAGTCCTTTACTATAAAAGAGTGGGAGAAGCTTTTGGCAGATTTTGATGACGCCGAGGAGGCTTTGCAGGAGCAGATCAAGGAGCTGATCGCGGAAGTAGAGGCGCAGGCCGAGAAGGAGGCAATGCGGAGAGCGGTTGAGAGCGGCACGGCTGACCCTGATGAAGTGACAAATGTGTCAGTTCCGGAGGCGGCACGGCCGAATACGGAGGCGGCCGGCAGTGTGGCAAATCCCAAGACGGAAGCCGCCGGCAGTGTTGCTGCTCCGACGGCAGCTGTGACAGGCGGCTCCTCAGAGACAAAGGAAGTAAAAGAGGAAAATGTCACTACGGTACAGGTGACAGACCCGGAGGAACTGGCAGCGCTGCTCACAGATGAGGTGACCAAGTGCACTTATCCCACCGACGATCCTAAACACAAACACTGGTATATCACCTGCTATGGGCAGGACGGGATCATGTGTAAGGAAGCCTATTTTGACGGAACAAAGTGGGTGAACAAAGACTGCTGGAATCTTTCCTATACGGAGCCTGGACAATATGAAAAGGTCATGAACTTTTTAAAGCGTTTTCCCCAGGATGCTAATCTGCGCTTTGCATCGCATGAGAATTTCTGGAAAGATTTTCTGGCGGGAGAGGTGGATGAGGACGATTTTGTCCATTTCTTTGAGACTTCAACGAAGGACGGCGTGCCGGATTACACCTATGAGAAGGACGGATCTACTTACATAGACAGGGAAAAGATCAAGTATGCGAAATATATGAACGACTTCGGCACAAAGCTTTATACGGCGGAAGAGATGGAAGTGATCTGGCGGGCGGCCATCAAGGAAAACTCCAAGCACCTGCAAAAGATATCCGACTATGACGGACAGATGCCGATTCCTGACGGTGTGAAGACCGGGAATGGCAAGGAGGAGGACGACGATCTCAAGACGCAGATCATCACCAAACCCGACGGTTCTGTCGTTTTACAGATTGAGACAAACTTCGGTGTGATGGAGATCGAGGTTACGGAGGCACAGAAGTTTGGACTACAGTATAACGCGCGGCCCGGAGCGGAGCCGGATCCTTTTGCCGGCCGTGGACTCCGGACGGAGGCGGCGGTGGGAGTCAAGGGATAAGAAGCGAAAGGCTGATCATACTTCGTCGCAACGCTTTCGCTCCTTTCAAAGCGTAACAGACGCTAAACTCGTGAGGGACCTCGTTAAGCGCTGACCGTTTTAATCCGAAGGATTTAAACAGTTTTCAAGGGGCTCCTTAAGATATGATCAGCCTTTTGCTCAAAATCAGTTGACAGCCCCGCTTACACTGTGATATAGTATCAAAGGTTGTAAAACCATGCCGAAGACAGTAGGTGCCGTATTGCCGGCGTAAGAGTCCGCCTACCGAGGAGAGAAGAGATCGTATTGATAGTATCATCCTCCCTGTCTTCAGGGAGGATTTTCTTTATGAATACTCCTTTCGGCACTAAAATCTATAAGGAGGTAATGTAATGGCAAAGGTGGAATTGAAGAAACCTATCGTAGAAGAGATTGCGGCTGCCGTAAAAGATGCACAGTCGGTCGTTCTGGTTGACTATCGCGGACTTACGGTGGAACAGGACACACAGCTTCGTAAGCAGCTGCGTGAAGCCGGGATCACCTACAAGGTTTACAAGAACACAATGATGAATTTTGCATTCAAGGGTACGGACTGTGAAGCGCTTCTTCCCTATCTGGAAGGCCCCAGCGCAGTTGCGATCTCTACAGAGGACGCGACGGCTCCTGCCAGAGTGTTATGCAAATTCGCTAAGACCGCAGACGCCCTTGAGGTGAAGGGCGGCATGGTGGAAGGCATCGCCTACGACGCGAAGGGAATCGGCGAGATCGCTAAGATCCCGTCCAGAGAAGAGCTGCTGTCCAAGCTGCTTGGCAGTATCCAGTCTCCTATCACTAACTTCGCCCGCGTGATGAATCAGCTGGCAGAGAAAGGCGGCGCATCCGAGAGTGAGGTACCTGCTAAGGAAGAGGCCGCACCTGTAGAGGAAGCACCCGCTGAGGCAGAAGCAGCTCCCGCAGAGGAAGCGCCTGCTGAGGCACCTGCAGAATAGAAACCAATAATAAAAAATATGTATGGAGGAAAACAATCATGGCAAAGTTATCTACTCAGGAATTGATCGACGCTATCAAAGAGTTGACAGTATTAGAATTAAATGATCTTGTAAAGGCTTGCGAGGAGGAGTTCGGTGTATCCGCAGCAGCAGGCGTGGTAGTTGCAGCAGCAGGCGGTGACGCAGGCGCAGCAGCAGGCGAGGAGAAGACAGAGTTCGACGTAGAGCTGACAGAGGTTGGCCCGAACAAGGTTAAGGTTATTAAGGTTGTTCGTGAGGCTACCGGTCTTGGTCTGAAGGAGGCGAAGGATCTGGTTGATTCCGCTCCGAAGGTACTCAAGGAGGCTGCTTCCAAGGAAGAGGCTGACGACATCAAGGCTAAACTTGAGGCTGAAGGCGCAAAGGTTACTCTGAAGTAATTCAGGAACAAAAGACGAGACCGTTCATGGGCGAATGCACATGGACGGTCTTGATATTTTTAATTCTTTTTTCAAATCTCTTATTTTTTCGATTGACTCCCACAAGGACTTGTAGTAGAATGTATAGTGCACTATTGTGGTGTGCTATGCTTTTTTGAGATGTTATTTCCGATCAAGCATGGATCAATCATAAAGAACGGGGTGAAATGTCAATGGAAAAGAACAGAATCCGTAAGACTGCAGCCGGCAGAAATACGCGTATGACCTATGCACGACAGAAAGAGGTTCTGGAGATGCCGAACCTGATCGAAGTTCAGAAGAACTCCTATCAGTGGTTTCTGGATGAAGGCTTGAAGGAAGTGTTTGACGATATTTCTCCGATTTCAGATTACAGCGGTCATTTGAGTCTGGAATTCGTTGATTTCGAGCTGTGCGAAGAGGACGTTAAATACTCTATTGAAAAATGTAAGGAGAGAGACGCCACCTATGCAGCACCTCTCAAGGTGAAAGTACGCCTGATCAACAAGGAGAAGGACGAGATCACGGAGCACGAGATCTTCATGGGAGACCTGCCACTTATGACACAGACAGGCACCTTTGTGATCAATGGCGCGGAGCGTGTTATCGTCAGCCAGCTTGTGCGTTCTCCCGGCATTTATTACGGGATTGGACACGATAAGATCGGTAAGCGGCTCTTTTCCGCTACTGTGATCCCCAACCGCGGGGCATGGTTAGAGTATGAGACAGACTCTAATGATGTCTTTTATGTGCGCGTGGACAGAACCAGAAAGGTTCCGATCACTGTGTTGATCCGTGCGCTTGGCGTGAGCTCCAATGATGAGATCAGGGAGCTTTTCGGTGATGAGCCGAAGATAGAGGCGAGTTTTGCAAAGGACACTTCTGAGAATTATCAGGAGGGTCTGCTTGAGCTGTATAAAAAGATCCGTCCGGGCGAGCCGCTCAGTGTGGAGAGCGCGGAAAGCCTGATCATGGCGATGTTTTTTGATCCCAGAAGATATGATCTTGCCAAGGTCGGCAGATATAAATTCAACAAAAAACTGATGTTCCGCAACCGGATCAGACATCATATTCTCGCTGAGGATGTGGTGGATACCCAGACCGGTGAGATTTTAGCCAAGGCGGGCGATAAGGTGACGGCAGAGATGGCGGATGCGATCCAGAACGCCGCGATACCTTCCGTGTGGATCCAGACGGAGGAGAGAAATGTGAAGGTGCTCTCCAATATGATGGTGGATATCACGAACTTT
>CAMWMO010000111.1 GCA_947175305.1 uncultured Lachnospiraceae bacterium | reverse complement strand
GATGTACATATGGGAGGACTACGGCGGGGATGACGGAGACCGTCTCGTCTATGACTATCAGGCAGTAGTAGAGCCGGAACCGGAGCCGGGAGAGGAAGAACCAGACGAAACAGCAGCACAGCTCCTCTCCCACTTGGAAACGATCAGTACCACCCTGGCAGAGATGCAGCAGGCCGATCTGGAATACTACCAGGCAGTCTATGACTACCAGGCGGAGATGCTGGAGCTGCAGGCCACCGAAACAGCAGGTATGATCTTTACAGTTGTAGGAGTGGTTTTCATTGTAGCTGCACTGCTCTGGTCAGAGTTGTTCAGGAGGTTTAAGTGATCATGGAATTATGTGTAGAGATCATGAGGGGAAATATGGCGGAGTTGGTTTGTACAGCGTTTGGGTATGGCAGCATAATGGCCATCATCCCGATAATGACAGGATATGTGATTAGCAAGGTCCAAGGCCTTGTTAATGATAAATGACGCGCGCGATCTTAGGAAGGAAGGAGGAAAAGCATATGATGCCTATGTTTGCAACATCGACGTTAGCGGAAGGAGCTGCAAGTGGTATTGACTTCACAGAAGCGTTTACGACCGCTCTGAACAATATCCAGACTTCTTTCGCAGCTTTGGCGGCGATCGCTATCGGTGTGGGTCTCGCGATCTGGGGCGCACCCAAGGCGATCCAGCTGGTGAAGAAGTTCTTCAACGGACTGACGCACTGATCGCGGAGATATATCATGGACCGGGGAGTACAAGCTCCCCGGTATTTTAAAAGGAGGGGTAAAGGTGGGGAAATTAGAAGAGACCCAGGAAGCCTACTACGGCCCGGAAGAAAAGGTGATCGTGGAAAAGGACAGAATGGGATTAGTCCAGGCTCTCGGGATCCTGCACAGTCTCCGTGACGGTTTATCATCCTGCGGAGAGATCCAGGAAGCTTTCCAGGTGGTCTTTGAGTGGATAGACAACATGGTGATTCTTTTACACGAGTTAGGAGGAAATCATGAAAGTAAAGGGAATAAAACTGAGTGAAGTCGTGAAAAGTCTGGAAGTACTTCAGAAGTTGTGTAATACAAATGAAATCTGCAGCACCTGCTGGCTGTATGATCCGGATGAAAAGGGACCGGCTTGTTTTCTGACAAAGGAAAAGCTGGAATCACTTGCAGATAATATCGAAGCGGCCTTGGAATATATAGCACAAGAGCAGAGCTGCATCATGCCGGAATGCCCCTATTGTCCAACCTGTGGCTATGGATACATCAAAATGTCGAGTGAAGAGGGATTGTTATCAACATGGCACTGTACATACGATCCGGAGGTAACGGGAAATGAAACTGCTGCTAATGAGGCTGGCCTGGCAGATACTCCAGGCGCTGATCAGGATGATGGATCTGGTGCTTGATCTGATGAGAGAAAACTAAATATTAGTGATTTACAAAACCGTCGAAGACATGATATAATCGCCCTTAGTAAAGGGGGTGGAAATCTTGAAAAAAGTATTGATAGCTTTAATTGTTATTTTGGGAATTGTTGCAATACTTTTTTTATCAGTAATGTTTTCTGTTTTAAACGTAGTTGGACCAATTATTGCTTTGTTGGGATGTCTTTCTATACCAGTTTTATTGATCATTATATTGGTAAAGTTGGTTAAAAAGTTGTCTTGATTTAAGAAGAATTACTACGTGGGCGGTTTTGTACCGCTCACTTTTTTTATTGGAGGTTTATATGAAACATCATATGCGTAGAGTTATTCTAGCCTGTCTGTCTATTCTGATGGCGGTAAATATATTTGTATATTATTCGCTTACAGTATATGCCTTTCCAAAACGCTTACTTGATGGTACATGGATTGATGTGCCTTTATCTGAGTATGGCGAAGAAATTTCATACTTTATCCAATATGCTGTGAATCAGATGGGTGCTGTTTTTACCAGGGACTTTGAAACCTGGCTAAAAAATAATGATACCTATAAAGATTTATACGATGATAACGGGCGCCTGGCAAAAAACGTCTCTATTGATACTCAAACAGGAACTGTTACATACAACAAAGAAATAATGATTGTTTTAAAAAATGCTGTTGACGACTATGCCAAGCAGGAGCAGACCAAGGAAGAAAACGGCGGGTTCTATCTGCTCCCGACAACGAAATATGATGATGTTCCGATAAGCAACTTTTATAATGGTGCGCAGTACCGAACCTTTAGAAATATTGTACTTGAAAAGGGTGTACTTCCTGTCAGAACTTACTATAGATACAATATATCTTTTGTTGATCCTTTTTCGGATCCGGATCACCCTATTGTTCTTATTGCAACACTAGATTCTTTAAACGAGTACATAAAAGATCCGGAAAAAACTGTGAGATGCAATTTTTATTGTTTAAATGATTGGGAATATGAGACACAACCAGTTTTATCTTTTCCAGCCATGAGTGAGGAATATTTTAGCTGTTCAGATGCCAGTCAATATAATACTGGTGCGGAAGGTTACTCGAATGTTGCAGATATAAATACAAAAGAAATTAATAAAACTCATTTCGTACTCTATTCCACAACAGGCGAACGTGTCAGGGTATTCGTTTCACAGTATGCCGCACAGAATTACTCTGTTGGCAACCGCAAGATCTATTTCACAGAAAACTATTATAATTACGTCCCGGAAGACCTCACGGTGTCGATCGACGATCTGCAGAAAAGCGTGGACGATCTCCAGAAGATCATAGACGAACTGCTCAAAAAGATAAACGATCAAACTTCTGAGAAAGAAATTGAGGAACTGCTCCGGCTGATCCTGGAGGAACTGCGGAATAATCCCGGAGGCGGTGGCAGCGGATCAGGCAGTGGAGATGTGACAGTCAGTGTAGACCTGAAGGAGACAAACAGCTGGCTCTCAAAGATCTACACCAAAGTGAGCCAGATCTTTGATGAGATGCAGAAGGGCTTTGAGGATGTGGTGGAGCAGCTCAAGAAGATCAAGAACTGGTCTGCGGTCGATACGGTGATAGACGGCGTGGATGCGGTCGCTGACTGGCTGGATCTGATCCATGACGTACTAACGGACGGAGCAGGCTCTGCTGTGTCAGCTCTCTCTTCTGCCCTGCAGGACTCTACGGATCTGATGAAGCAGAAGTTCCCCTTCTCGATTCCCTGGGATATCCTGTTTTTTGTGAGCGTCCTTTCTGCAGAACCGGAGACGCCGCAGTTTTCGATCCCGTTTAACTTTGAGTTCCCTGCACTGGATCTCTCCGTGGATTATGAGATGGAACTGGATTTCACGCCGCTGCAGTGGCTCTCTGACCTGTCCCGGCTGCTCCTGTCTCTGACCTATGCAGCAGGGCTGATGAAAAAGACGGTCGATATCGTATCGGCGAATAAGGAGGGGTGAAATGTTCAACATACTGAAAAGCTTTTTAAGCAGCATCTATGATCTGCTCCCGGACTCCCCGTTCCAGATATTTTTTGAGGGAAAGCTGGGGATCCTGAACGACATGCTGGGGTGGCTGAACTGGTTCATACCCTTTGACCTGTGCTTTAAGATCACGGAGATCTGGGTCACAGCGATCGCAGCATACTATCTGTTCAACATCATAAAGAAAATCGTGTTCGATCTGATCATAGAAAAGATCTTGTAACAATGATAAAGGAGGGAAAAGCATATGATCTATTTCTACACGGGAAGGCCCGGATCCGGGAAGAGCCTGCACATGGCCTCGGAGATATACGATGCCATGTGGGCAGGCAAGAACGTGATCGCCAACTTCACGATCAACGAGAACTATTTTGCCAAAGCAAAGCACCCTGAAAGGGTCGGCAAGTTCATCTATGTAGGTAACCGGGAATGGCAGACCAATGCCTATACAAACAGGACGACCATCAACCCAAGGACCGGGGACAGGATGAAGGGCGTTGTCCCCGATGGCCGTTACAGCTATCTTGACGGACTCTATAGGTATGCCCTGCAGTTCCATAAACGTAACAAGGCCGGACAGATCGAAGAGCACCAGACCATCCTGGTACTGGATGAGTGCCAGACACTCTTCAACAGCCGTAACTGGCGGATGAAAGATCGCTTGGACTGGATCGAGTTCTTCCGTGAGCACAGGAAGTATGGTTATGACGTCTATCTGATCAGCCAGGATGACAAAGTCATAGATAAACAGATACGTGATATCTGTGAGATCAAGGTGGAACACCGTAACGTAAAGAACTATAAGACTGCTGGAAAACTCCTTGCTTTCCTGCGCGGGGGCAACCTGTTCGTCTGGATCTCGAGTGATTATGCGATCCGGGGAAAGGCCGCCCATATGTACTCTGAGTTCTTCACCGGGAAGAAGTTTTATGAGTTTTATGACAGCTACCAGACATTCCACACGGGCTAATGCCCGTAGCCTGCGGAGGGCCTATGCCCGGGTGGAATGGCAGGGAGCGCGTTCATGAAACCCTTTACATGAGGGGCGCACGTGCTAGCCTCGTACAGAGGTGGCGTCCCTTTGCCGCCTCTGGCTCTACGAGATAGTGCGCGGGTTCATCATGTCAAGGGCGCGCGGAGCGGTTCCCTAGGCCTAGTATTACCCTAGGGAACCTCTGTAACATGTAACATTTTTAAGTTTTTCCCGGAAATATCAGAAAAAAAGTTGTAACATTTTTTGTAACATCTTCTGTAACATCGCAACTTCTGTAACATTTTTATAGAAGGAGGATAAACATGTGGACGATAGGACGCAGTCAAGAAAGTGGCTCCTGACGTTCAACAACCCGGAGAAGTACGGATTCAGCCATGACAATATAAAGGCGGCTTTATCCACCATCAAGGATCTGACTTACTGGTGTATGTGCGATGAGATCGGAAAAGAAGGCACTTATCACACGCACCTGTTTCTGTTCCGTAAGAATCCCATGCGGTTCTCTATGATAAAATAGAAGTTCCCCACGGCCCATATAGATTACTGCCGTGGATCCACGCAGGAGAACCGGGAGTATGTGAGAAAAGAAGGAAAACATAAGGGAACGGATAAGGAAGAGACAAACCTGCATAACACTTTTGAAGAATATGGCGAGTGCCCCCAGGAAGAACAGGGCAAGCGGAATGATCTTAATGTTCTTTACGGGATGATAAAGGACGGGCTCTCCAACTACGATATCATGGAGAGCAACCCGAACTATATGATGCATCTTGATAAGATCGAATACTGCCGCCAGGTAGTCCTTAATGAGAAATTTAAAAATATATTCCGGACGATGGAGGTGGAATACTGGTACGGAAAGACCGGCCAGGGCAAGTCTCGGACAGTGACGAAACGATACGGGTTGGAGAACGTGTACCGGGTGACTGATTATTCGCACCCGTTTGATAACTATAAAGGGCAGGATGTGATAGTCTTTGAAGAGTTCCGCAGCTCTCTGAAGATCCAGGACATGTTAAACTACCTGGATGGCTATCCGTTAGATCTGCCCTGCCGTTACAATAATAAGACGGCATGTTTTACGAAGGTCTATCTGCTGAGCAATATTTCACTGAAAGAACAGTATTTGATTGAGCAGCGGAATTACGAAGAGACCTGGAACGCATTCCTGCGGAGGATCAACTGTGTAAAGTATTTTGGAGAAAAGGGCCAACTACTCTCTTACGAATCTGTAGAAGATTATCTGCACGGTTTCAAGCCTGTAGAGGAGTATGCACAGCTGGGAGACTATGAAGAGATACCTTTTGAGTAAAAATAAAAGATAAAGAGTAGGCTCGCGCCTACTCTTCTTCGATTCTGTAAAATCTATTCATAATCTGATTCAGTTCTTCTAGCAGCTGATGCCCTTCGTTATCTGTGATAAAGAATACTGCCATTAATCCCCAGATCATTCCGGTGATGTTATTGTAGTAGCATTGAAACTTTTCGGTTTTTTCTACTCTCGGATCCAGCTTGATGATATTGGCATACCATGATTCCAGAACACCATAGGCACCGTTAGGCTCTTTTCCCTGTTCAACCTGTTTTAGGTTTTCTTTTCTAAGTTTCCAGATCAATTTTTTGATTGTCATTTTTGACTCCTTTCCGGCTTTCACAGCCATAAAAAATTGGCTTTGGTTGAGGGCTCTGAGGGGAGCTCCTGTATGTAGTTTTTTGATTTTCTGCCCCGCTCCTTTCTTTCGGGACTGGCTTCGTATATCGGGACTTCGGGTTTGCTCGTGACTGTCCATAATGTTTTTCTTTCCTGTGTCAGGCAATCTGCAAAGCAGATAGTGAA